>CBDVBL010000430.1:0-2334 GCA_965372205.1 uncultured bacterium | reverse complement strand
TTGATTACGGGCAGGCCCCGCTCGGGGTTGTCGCCGAAGACCGATACGATCTTTTAATTACCGATCTAATGATGCCGGAGAAATCCGGACTGGAAGTCCTGACGGAGGTTAGAAAAATCGATCCGGAGCTGGAAGTCATCGTCATGACAGCATTCGGTTCAATAGACACCGCCGTGGAGGCCTTGAAAAAAGGGGCTAACGACTATATCACCAAGCCGTTCAAAGTAGAAGAAATTAAGATCTCAATCAAGAAAGCCATCGAGCAGAAGCTGATCAGAAGGCAGAACATAGCTCTTAAAGAAACGCTGACAACAGGATTTGAATCGTTCATCGGCGACTCGGAATCTATCGTTGAGATGAAAAGGCTGGCGGCCAAAGCCGCAGCAACGGATGTGAACGTTTTAATCACCGGGGAATCCGGGACCGGCAAAGAGGTTTTATCGAGAGCCATTCATATCGAGAGCCGACGAAAATCGGGGCCGTTTTTGACCATAAATTGCGCTGCCTTACCCGAAAGCCTGCTTGAATCGGAGTTGTTCGGGCATATGAAAGGCTCGTTTACCGGCGCCGTGAAAGATAAAACAGGTCTTTTCGCAGCCGCGGTCGATGGTACATTTTTTCTCGATGAGATTGGGGAGACCAGTCCAGCCATCCAGGCCAAGCTCTTACGAGTGCTTGAGGAGAAAGAGGTCACTCCTGTAGGCGCCACAAAGCCTATTCCTGTTGATGTTCGGGTTATAGCTGCCACGAACGCCAGTCTTCGAGATATGGTCGATCATGGAGCCTTCAGGAGTGATCTGTATTACCGTCTGGAAGTTTTCACCATCGATATACCTCCACTTCGCCAGAGACCCGGCGACATCGAGCTGTTGGTGATGCACTTTCTGCGACGGCATTCAGCCAAACTCGATTTGGCTGAAAGGACCATTGCCGCGGAGGCAATGGAAATGCTGAAATCATATGGCTGGCCGGGGAATGTCAGGCAACTGGAAAACGTTCTGGAGAGAACAGTTATGCTGTCCAAGGATGATATCATTTCTATCGAGGATCTGCCAGAGGAAATCAGGCGGACCACGGGAAAGACCGGAGCCCTTCGTCCCGAGCCTTTAGAGCTTGATCCGAATCTCGAAACGATGGAAAAGGCTTACATTTACTATACACTTCATCAAACTGGATGGAACAAAAGTAAAGCAGCAAAGATTTTGGGGATTGACCTTTCCACTCTCTACAGGAAGATCGATCGCTATTCCCTTCCTAAAAAACCTTGATTATAGGTTTATTCATCGGTTATATATGCAACAATGAATGAAATGTATTTTCAGAAACCTGAACGTCCGGGCATACTATGAGATTTATGAAGGTTCTGCCCGAGGGGCTGATAGACAGGATCGCCGCCGGCGAGGTTATCGAGAATCCCGCATCGGTGGTCAAATAACTGATGGAAAATTCCATTGATGCCTCCGCTAAGAATATCGAGATCTCGATCGCTGGTGGAGGTAAAGAAGAAATACTGATCGTCGATGATGGCGAGGGGATTCCAAAAGACCAGGTGGAGATCGCCTTCATGAGGCATGCCACCTCCAAGATCCATAGTTGGGAAGACCTTTTGAAGACCGGGACGATGGGCTTCAGAGGAGAAGCCCTGCCTTCGATCAGTTCGGTTTCCATAATGGAACTAATCACCTGCGGCAAGGACGAGAATGCCGGCAGCAGGATCAGGTTTGACGGTGGGAAACAGGTCTTTTTCGGTCCGGCTCCCCCCAGAGAGGGATGCACGATCTCGGTTAGAAACTTATTCTATAATGTTCCTGCGCGACGTAAATTCCTGAAATCGGAATCGGCGGAAAAGAGAAGGATTTCAGAGACAATCCGGAGGTACGTTATTGCCCGTTCAGACATAGGATATCAACTTGCTTTTGACGGCAAGAGCAAAAGTTCCTTCCCGCCAACCGACGATCTTATAAGACGTCTGCAGGCGGTCTGGGGAGCAGATGTTGCCAGAGTTCTTGTTCCCATTAAAAGAGAGCAGGTCGGCCCGGTTAAAATCTCCGGATGTGTATCGGCCCCGCCATTGATGCGCGGCAATCGTAGTGAGATGTATCTTTTCGTGAATGAGAGACCGGTTTTGGAGCGGGTTATGTACGGAGCGGTAGCGGCAGCATACGAGGGCTCAATTCCAAAGGGGCAGTATCCGTATGTAGCTCTCTTTCTGGAAATCGATCCCGGGTTCGTCGACATCAACGTTCACCCGGCCAAGATAGAGGTTCGCTTTGCGGATGAGGGTTTCATCTTTTCAACTTTGAAGAATGCCATGAGAGACGCGTTGCAGTTGCC
>CBDVBL010000429.1:0-2342 GCA_965372205.1 uncultured bacterium | reverse complement strand
GGGCTTTACCAGAAGCCGATGGCATCAATTTCGTTTCACGGATAAATATTCCGGCGAGCATGATGAGCATTAAAGTAACCGCCAGTCCTATATAAGGGAATCCATAATCCTGGCCGAGGATTTTCACGATATAAGGTTTTATGAAATTGTCTATGGACTCTATGCCGAATTTTAATATAGCCACGGTAACAAACAAAGGAACGATAACGAGGACCCCCGACAGAAACCTGGTTTTTATCGTTATTTTGAAGTCGTCTTTGAAACTCATGAGAGTTATTATTCGGGTGAACCCGACCGGTGTCAAGCGAAAAGGATTCAACCGGCCGTAGCTGCACCCTTTGAAAATCTATATTCTCATTGATATTTTCGGCTACCAATCCGTTTATATAAGCTCGAATCCCGGTATTACTTCAGGCTGGAGCATTGACGCAACACGATTCGTTCATAGCTGGGGGAAAAAGACCCGGGCCGCCTGGATGGCCCATTCATAGAATGTCGATGGCAGCACGCAGATTAATATAACCATAGCTCCCGAGACGGCAATCCCCAGCCCGAGGGTCGGCCCGAAGAGTATCCTCGACTCGTCTTCACCCCTGCGGAAAAACATCATGCGGACAACGTTCATATAGTAGAATAACGATACCACCGACATCAGCACGGCGACTACGACGAGCCAGTAGATATGCCCCTTTATGGCGGCGGCGAAAAGCCAGTATTTGCCGAGAAAGCCTGCAGTGGGCGGAATACCCACCAGGGACAACATAAATATAGTCATCATGGCCGAGGCCAGGGGATTCCTCCTTATCAAGCCGGCGTAGTCGTCGATTTGATCCGATCCGGTCATGTTGGAAAAACCGATGGCAACCATAAAGGCGCCGATATTGGCGAACATGTAGGCCATCAGGAAGATCATCATCCCGATAATTGAATGACCGTTGCCCGCGGCAAGAGCGACTAACACATAACCGATCTGAGCGATCGAAGAATATGCCAGCATCCTCTTTATATTAGATTGCTGAAGGGCCACGAAATTCCCGATCACCATGGCCAGCACCGCTATAATTTCCAGCAATAAAACCCAATCGGTCTTCGCAATAATGAGCGGGCTGAAGAAAATTCTGACGAAAGCCACCAGTCCGGCTGCTTTTGAGGCGACCGAAAGAAAAGCGGTAACGGGCGTCGGAGCTCCCTCATATACATCCGGAGCCCACATGTGAAACGGCGCTGCGGCCAGCTTGAATCCGAATCCCGCGATACACAGAACAATCGCCAGACCGAGCCCCAGGCTGAGGCCATCGCCGGTCAAATCCCAGCTTTTGATATCGGCCAGCATGGTGGTGCCGGTGAGACCATACAGCATGCTCAAGCCGAAAAGCAGAATACCCGAGGACGCCCCTCCTATTATTAGATATTTCAAACCGGCCTCTGTTGATTTCAGGTCCTTTTTCAAAAAGGCGGCCAGCACATAAAGCGGTATAGTGGCAAGCTCTAATGATACATACAGCGTGATAAGCTCACCGGCTCCTGACAGGAACATCATACCAACGGTGGCCAGAAGTATAAGACCATAAAACTCGCCTTTATGTTTGATTCTTATTTCCACATAATCTATTGACGCAATAATCGTCAGTATTGCCGTCAGAAGGAATATTTCGTTAAACAGCCTGCCATAATCGTCGGATAAATATGTGCCGAAGAAACCCTGTCCGTTATCGGCGAACACCGCCAGGACTGCGGTTATGGCCAGCCCCAGAATGGAGAGATAACCGAGGCCTCTGCGGCTGCCGTCCTTTTTGGAAAAATCAATGGCTATGATGAGCATCGCCCAGCACGTCAGAAAGATCTGTGGAATGATCAGCGAAATATTCATGATCCAAGTATCAGCTTAACGAGGTTATCGACCGTATCTTTTATGAAAACATTCAAGACCTTAGGATATACCCCGACCAAAAGGGTAAGAACGGCCAGAGGGAAGACCGTGAAGATCTCCCGGCCGTTGATCTCTTTTAAACTTTCCCATCTGGTGTTGAACTGCCCCAGAAACATCCTCTGGATCATCCTGAGAATATACACGGCGGTCAGAACCACCCCCAGTATAGCCACGATGACTATCCATTTGGAGACGAAGATCGACTGGAATGAACCGACGAAAATCATGAATTCGGAAATAAAGCCACTCATTCCCGGAAGACCTAACGAAGCCATTCCGAACAGCACGAAGATACCCGTAAAAACCGGTAGTTTGACTCCCAGTCCGCCGAAGGCGGCAATCTCTCTGGTATGGGCCCTGTCATATAAAACCCCCACGAGAAGGAACAAGGCTCCTGTTATGACGCCGTGGG
>CBDVBL010000428.1:0-2344 GCA_965372205.1 uncultured bacterium | reverse complement strand
TTCGGCCTTGAGAATATCAACCAACTCTTCGAGTTGGGCAATCCTCACAGCCTGACGCCTCAGCCGTGCCCCGGTAGGCGGCAATCATATGGATCACATCACCTAATTCAAATGCCACACAGTTGCCGTTGGGGTCTGCCTCTGGCGCGAAATCATAACCATGCGGTGGGCAATCGCATGTGTATTGAGTCTCCGCTGTTCCTCTATACATACCTATCATGGTGACCACGTCGGCAAGCTCCAGGGGAACTCCGCTGTGGTCGCAATCGCCCGGCGTATACGCGCACGGTTCGCATCCCGCGCCCAGCGCCCCGATATCTTGACCGTCTTCTCCTGCACCTATACAGCAAGAGCCTTCTGATAGGTAAAAATTACCCGTATCTGGATAACAAAACATCGGGGCACAATCGATATTCCCCTCGCCTTCCCAACCACCCTGTATATTGCAGTAACTGATCTCTGTTGAACTATTATAAGAATAGACCTCTGGTCCATTCGGTGCACTATTAGCCCACAATATCGTATTCGTGGTTATGGGGCTGGTATCCGAGAATAAAAGGCCGCCGCCATGAGTGCCGGCTGAATTTTCATAAATTAGGTTGTTGATTATGACAGGACTACAGTTGTGATGACAAAAAATCCCCCCTCCATCTTCCGTGGCATAATTTCCGCAGATGGTATTGCCGTCTATAGTGGGATGAGAGGTTACACAGCAAAGGCCACCGCCGTATGAACCGGGACCGAATGCCGTATTCCCACTAATTATGTTACCACTGATAATCGCAAAAGAGCCCGAGCGGCAAATGATGCCGTTGCCCAGATTATCGCTGATCAGGTTGTTGCGAATTAAAGGATTGGCATCCTCGCAGCAAATGCCGCTGCCGTAATTATCAGTAATTTTATTGTCCTGAATCGGGGGATCGGATTCGTTGCAATAGACCCCGCCACCGAGACCATAGAGCCCGCCTGCAGAATTTTCTCTGATCGTATTTCTGATTATGATCGGGCTTGAACGAAAGCAGTAAATCCCGCCGCCGTTGGCATCAGCTGAGTTTTCGGTGATGCGATTGTCCCTGATCGTGGGGCTTGAATTGTCTCCACAATATATCCCGGAGCCAGATAGTGCGAACCCATTTTTTATAGTGAATCCACAGATCACAGTAGTGCTGTCCTCTCCGTTCTCCAGAGTGATAACTCTATCGGATGAGTTACCGTCAATTATGGTTGATGAGACATGGCTGGTGTCACCCGTGGTCAGTAATAGGGAGGCCAAAACGACCTTATGACCATTACAATTTATATTTTCCACATACGTCCCCGGCTGGACCAGCACGGTGTCGCCGTCTATTGAAGCGTCTATGCCCTCCTGAATTGTGGGGTAATCGTCAGGAACGTTGATAATCGTAGCATAAACAGGCAAATATGCAAAGACATTCAGCGCTAAAGCGAAAATGTATACCCTTTTCACACAGTCCTCCCGTCAATGGAACCAACTATAATTATAAGGTATTCAGCTGGTTTGGCAAGGGAATTCTGATCCCCCCCAACCCTCAACCCCAAGGAGCGTAATGATTTCAAATGGAGATATACGCACAGACAGAATCAACGAGATTATTCTTGCTATTAATCGAGAATGTTTTATATATAATATGCTTCAATGATAGCCACTGAAGTAATGGTTGAATTTAAAAAGGAAAAGAGGAAAAAATGAGAACACTGTCAATTTCCATTGTTTCATTAGTTTTTCTATCATTCGTATTCTTTAGCTGTCAGGACGGTTCGGTGCCGCTGAATCCTGATGCTTCTCAGATTCGGGCTCAGTCCAATTTAGCTCTTCAAACAGCGGTGATCGGGAATTATGCGTGGCTTGATGAAAATATGGATGGAATACAAGACGAGGGAGAAACCGGACTCGGGGATATTACAGTAAACCTTTACGATTGTGAAGAAAACATGATCGCTTCAACTACAACCGACGAGGAAGGTTATTATCTTTTCGAGGAACTGGAGGCGGGAGAATATATCCTGGGATTCGAAGCTCCAGAAGGATATCAATTCTCACCGCAGGATCAGGGCGACGATGAAGAGGTTGATAGCGATCCTAACGCTGAGAACGGTATGACCGAGTGCTTCGCGCTGGAAGCGGATTCCGAGGATTTATCGTGGGACGCCGGATTGTTCATGATGGACACCGACGACTGCACCTACGGTAAGGGATTCTGGAAAAACCACGCCGGAATGGGGCCACAGGAAGATCTGGTTTCGGATCTACTGCCTATCTGGCTGGGCAATGATGATGGTGATTTTTCGATGGCTGTGGAAACATCTGAGATGGCTTATGCGA
>CBDVBL010000427.1:0-2357 GCA_965372205.1 uncultured bacterium | reverse complement strand
CACATATCGGCAAGCTGTCGAAGCAAATTAGCCTTATTGACTGCGATAATGTTCCCTCTATAAAAGGTTTCTCATTTCAACTATCACGGAATAACTCTTTGATATGGTTTCGATTTCATCCATGTTCTCCCGCCGATGCCGGGCGGAGGAAATCGTTACAACCACCGTATTCTGCCCTACACGCACCGTCCTGATGGAATACAGATTATCTGCAATTACCTTTTCACTCGATTCGACCCGTCTTATCAGATTCCCGTCGCTATCGATATAATATCCATAACTGACATCATTGTGTCGAATCTCTATGACATCCGATTTTTGCCCTTTTTTGATCAACAGGGGCTCGCTATCGCCCTCCAGCTTGTAGCCTGCCAGACGAAGGTGGTATTTGATTTCCTCCAACGCATTCTTGATTTCACTTCCGTCAACCCCTTTAGTCGCTGGCTTCTGCAAAGCGTCGGCTTTTCTCACCTGTGCGTTCCAGGCACCGGTGGCAATCACCGAGACCGCGATGACCAGGATCATCAGCTTATCCAACGCAAATCCTCTTCTGCAAAATCGGCTCATCAATCCTCCAAAATAGTTATGCCTCTAATTATGGCCGATTCAGGTACCTGCAATGCGCATGCCCAACAGAAAGGCCCCATGATTCTGGCGTAAGATACAACGAGACACAATGTTAGCCTGCCAGTCGGCATTTTTGCCGGTCGCCTCGCTGACCCCTAAAGATGGGACGAACACCGAAACCTATGGGATTTATCCAATACCCGCGCGGTCTGGATTATTTAATGAACGTAATCTTTTTGGATGAGGATGTCGTCGGGGATGTCAGCCTCACGATGTAAACCCCGGATGACAGCATATTTTTGGAATCATCCGTGCTATCCCAGATGATGGTGTAGTATCCCGGTGAATATTCCCGCGATGCAAGCTGCCTTACCCGCCTACCCGAGATATCATAAATCACGATATCCAGGGCCTGTCGTTCTCCCTCAGCAAAAAACGATATATTAGTCAAGGCGTTAAACGGATTGGGATAAACTCTAATGAGACCGGCCCGCAAGGGCAATTGGGGCGAGTGACCACCGTCGATAACAGTAGCCTGCTCGGCTTCTTTCAATATCCAGTTGTCCGGATCGAGAAAGAGATTGACGGGAAGGCTCGATATCGTAAAATCATAAGCTTGGTATTCATACCGGTTCTCAATTACGAATTCGTAGGCTTCTTGATCCGAGAGGATTCTTATCTCTATCGGCATCCTGAAAGGAGGCGCCGCATCCTGTGTCTGTAGTATCTCCAGATGAACCGTATATGGCCCATCTCCGGAATATGACCAGGCATACAGGTAAATCGGATGAGCCTGGCCGAAAATCCACTCTTCGAAAAACCAATCAAGCTCAATGCCGGAAATCGTCTCCATGGCATCGGCGAATTCCCAGGTGCTGGCATTGCCGTATCCATACAGTGAAGCGTAATAATGCAGTCCACCGAAGAAAGCGTATTCGCCGACGATACCTCTCAGCATATGGAGCACCCAGGCGCCTTTAATATACTCGGGAGTGGCGAATAGATAATCCGGATCGTAGAGAGGCTCATGTCCGAAGAGATCGACATACTCCAGGTATGCCTGTCGATAGGCCGCCATGTTTTCGTCGAACCTCTCCGGCCCGTAGAAGGAGCCATTAAAAAGCGCTGTTGAATAAGTGGCGAAACCCTCATTGAGCCAGATATGCCGCCAGTCCGACATGGTGACGAAATCGCCCCACCACATGTGGGCCAGTTCATGGGAGATCCCGTTCTCCCTTGCCCTGTTGCCCTGAATCCAGTTTCGATGTAAGGTCGACATGGTCTGGTGCTCCATGCCTCCAAATGCGAAGGGCTCAACCGTTCCCTGCCCATACTTATTGAAAGGATATGGATAAAACAGATCGGAGAAGATCTCCATCATGGCCGGTACGTTACCGAAATCATAGGCGGCGTCTGAGGAATCTTCGGCATAAACCATATTCAATATCGGAATGGAATCCCCGGGGCCGGCAATATAATAATCATTCCAGTCGGCGTAATCGGCCATAATCAGGTTTATAAGATATGTGGTAATCTGATCATCGTTAATCCAGTGATATTTTCTGGTATGATTCTGTTGATCGTGAATTACAGACTCCAGCCAGCCATTGGATCCAACATCGTAATTCTCCGGGACCGTTGCGTATATCTCCGACGTTACCTTATCCCAGGGTTCGTCGAAACAGGGAAACCACCAGCGGGCATCCTGGGGCTCTGTCATGGTATAGGCGTTTCTCGGATAATAGTAATAACCACGGTTGGAGGTGAAATCGTGATAGAGAATTGTTACG
>CBDVBL010000426.1:0-2357 GCA_965372205.1 uncultured bacterium | reverse complement strand
ATAGAAACTGTTGGCTGCCTCCAGGGTCAGATTCAGCCCGGCAAGGCCATGTCCTGCCGTGCGAAATGAATAAGACTCAAAATTATGATTACCTCGCTCTCCGGTGGCTGCCATGCGACGGTCTTCGCCTTGATCGTCCGTCCGGAAATTAACACTGCCTGCCAAGCCCGGAGCGGAGTAGTTTCCACCCCGGGTAATTTCTATCCTGGTTACGGAACCGATTGGAATCACAGAGATATCGCCTCTTGACGTAAGTGTCGAATTGATGGTCCGGCCATCGAGCATGATGACGGTACCGTTCAGATCCGCGCCCCGTATCCGCAAAAACTTCTGTGACCCAGACTCCACAAGCTCGAGTTCGGGGAGTCTATCTACCAGGTCGTTGATATTCTCCAGCCCGCCACGCGGTATTTCCACTATTGATATATTTCCTTCACGCCGGATAGTGACCTGATCTATTCTTGCTGCTGATACCAGATGATCTGATACCGCCACCGGGACAGGAGACATTTTTACCCTGATATATGAAGCGGAGCTTGTATTTACATAAGCATTGATGGGCGAAGTAAGTTGATATCCAATTCTCCGAACGTCTATCGAATAATGACCGACCGGCAGGTCAGTAAATTGAAATCGGCCGGTTCCGTCGGTGACCACAGTTTTGTCCGATCCTTCGATATACACGGCGGCTCCTGGAATCGGAGCGCCGGAAACGGCATCGACAACCTGTCCGACGATCTTGATTTCAGTCTGCGAACTGGCGGGGGACGACAGGAAAAAAGAAAGGATTATCCCGAATATTGTGGCAATGAAAAGCCGGCCGAGGGTCCCGATCGGTTTTTCCCGTTCGGCCGGAAACAAGCAAAGTTGCATTCCCTACCTCGCCCTCGAAGGTTCCTAAGGAATATTGCCGATGGTATCCTGACTCACGGACCCGGATTGGGCGGCCGCGCCTTCCTCCCTTGCGGGCGTGGCTGATGCGGCGCTTACCCGATTACAGTAGCGGGGCTGTGGCGGCTTTCCACCGCCTTCCCATCGGGGCCATTCGGCCCTGTTAATAATTATTCTATGTTATTGAATATTCTATGTCAAGAAAAATGGAGGGTTGAATTCTCGAATTGGTACGGCTGACGTAGCTTCTATCTCAAAAGCGTCATCCGCCCTGTAACCGCCGTCTCCTGCGTGATCAGCCTGTAAAAGTAGACGCCGCTTGGACGATCGCGGGCATCCCACTCCATCAGATAATCGCCCGACGAAAGATAGCCATCCACGAGTCTATCAATCTGACGACCGAGAATATCGAAAACCGCCAACTCTACATAAGATTCAGCTTCCAGTGAAAATCTTATGATCGTGGACGAATTAAACGGGTTGGGGAAATTCGACAGGTTAAAGGATAGCTTATTCGGATATGGAGAATCGTCTATACCTGTCCTTTGAACATATACGGTACCGTTTATCAAAACGGGACGGATCAGATAGGTCGGAAGAGATACGTTCGCAAAAGCCGACGGGTAATAATCACCCCCTACCAGTTCGATAGTCGTCTCGGTATCCGGTGGCGCATCCTCCCGAATGGAGAAATTCAGATTGGCGAGGTGATAATATCCAGCGTCTACTTCACCTATATGATCTAAAAAGATACTCTCGCTGTCAATATACTGGTTTATGTCGAGAGAATCGGAACCCACCGTAACCGATATATCACTCAAAAACAGAGTATCGATTCTAAGCTGAACAAGCAGGCCGGACAGACTATCGACAGATTTAATATATATCGGCAATTCCAGAGATTCCCCCGGGGCCGCAGTAGTATCCGCCACCACTATGGTGTCAAGATCATGGGGCTGAGGAGGATTATCGACAGGGAAAAAATGAGTGAACTGTATCCAATCCGATATCGTGTGATATAGGCTGTCATCGTTGGCATCACCGGCATACCAGGTGCAGCTGGCGGTATCGAGAGGGGGGATAATAAATTGCATTATGCACATAAGCAATATATAATCCGGAAGTTCCATGGGATATCCGTTACAGTTGAAATCGCCGGGGATTTGGGCGTAGCTATCAACCGCAAGGAACAAAACTAATACCATCGTAATGATTATGGATTTCCTCATGATTCCTCCCGCGTTTCACGGACAAAACGGAATATATACTCCATGTAATTATAACGGCCGAATCCCCGTTGTCAAGAGTTTTCCGCAATTAAATGCTCTTATAATGGCGCTTTTCAAGCGCAACGAATCTGCAATTCTATCTTAAAAGCGTCATCCGCCCCGTAACCGCCGTTTCCTGCGTAACCAGCCTGTAAAAGTAAACCCCGCTTGGACGATCGCGGGCATCCCACTCTATCC
>CBDVBL010000425.1:0-2361 GCA_965372205.1 uncultured bacterium | reverse complement strand
CATCTCCGGAATGGAGTTACAAATTCTTCCCGTTCACCCTCGGCAGATTCCAGGGGCGTATCAGGGAATCTCCGGATCGTAAACTTACGTCATCACCAGACATATGCAAACTACTAAATTGATTTTGCCCGAATAAAAAAGGGAGCCAAACATGGCTCCCTTCATACTCGAATTACAGAGAGATCACTTTAGCAGCATCATCTTCACGTTAGCGGTGTGGTCCTCCATTTGCAATCTGGCGAAGTATGCGCCTGACGGCATATCGCCCGCATCCCAGGTGACGTTGTATTCGCCGGCCTCGTAACGACCGTCCACCAAGGTTTCCACATGCTGCCCCAGCAGGTTATAGACGTTGAGATTCACATGACCGGGTTGAGTAACTGCAAAATTCAACACCGTCGAGGCATTAAAGGGATTGGGGTAATTCTGGGCCAAACCAAATTTAGTAGGAATCTGATCTTCATTGTCATCAACGCTCACCATCCCGTAGTCAACTACGACACGCATCTCGAAATCGGTTGTAGCCATACTCCATGAGCCGGCTGAATAGAGGCTGGATCTGAACGCAACCTGCGGAGACTCACCGAGGATAACCGGGAAAGTTGAGCGATATGTAAATCCGAAGTGAAAATCATCGTCGAACACAAGCCCCATGCGGCGGAAATCGACATATGTCCAGGCCTGTGGATCTTCCAGAGTTGCATCGGGCCACACTCCAAAAGGATTCAAAACAGATTGTCCTGGCAGGTTACCGGTTCCATTGTCCCAGACCTCAACATCAACAGTATCGAGAGGATGAGGATCGCCGGTAGCATCATCGGTATACAACCGCATCAAACCCGTTACAAGAACGCAGTTTTCATCGGGAGTGAAACGCACCGCCAGTTTATTGCCCGCAGCGTATTGATAGATGAACTCGGGTTCGCCATCGTCGTAGAGAATAACAGTGCCTGAAACGTAATGTTGTGTTGCCGTGGAGCCCTCATTATTCTCGGTGTCTGTTGCGGTAATAAAATATTCTACATGCGCCCCGGGCACGACCGCCGGTATGGTGAAGTAGTAATCATCACCAACGGTGCTATCAATGTTTGCGACTTCCAGATCGCTTCCATCAACAGCATAACTCACCCAGGCACCTTCTACGCCGGAGTAATCTGTAATTGTCGCCAGAACGGTAAACTCTTCAGGTACGCTGGTGGCAGGAGTGGGGCCATCGTGCAGTATAAGCGGCGGACTGGTATCGGTATCAAGGCCAAAAATAGTGAAGTCATCGATGTACATGCCGTCGACATTATATAATGCGTCGGTCTCAAGCGTGAGCCTGAACCTTATGCTCCGCTCGGCATATCCGCCCAGATCAGCGACATAATTATGCCAAGCGACATCCTCGCCGTTGAAAACCTCGAAATTGTTCCAATTACTGCCTCCATCGGATGATATATCCATATAGATATAATCGAAACCGGTTTCGATATCGTATTCCGTCATGAATTCAAGACGATAACCCGCGTACCCTACGAGATCGATATCCTCTGAAGTCTCGACCACGACGGTATCGTAGTCGGCATAGTTGCCACCCGGAGAATCAGCCAGCGAATTCGGCGGCGACTGATAATTGTCTTGATCCAGGCCCCATTCTCCAGCCCAGATGCCCATACCACGGTCGAAGTCCTCGAAGTAAACAATCTCTTCCACCGGAACCCGGTAGGCATCGATGGCGGCATCCGCATTAGCCTGCAGATCCGAGAGGCCATTTCCACCGATAATAGCAAAGGTTGCGACCACAGACTCACCGGGAGCAATATCATATGGGCCTGTAGTGATCATTATTGAGCAATCCCGCACAGTCGTAATAGCGGTATCGACAATCCCGGCATTCATATAGCTCCACTTATCCGACAACGTGAAATACGGAGGATAGACATGTACGTTATTATCAAGAGCCATAAACGAGAATACTCCCAGATCGGAAAGAACCTGCTGGCCGCGATAGTCGTTGCCGTTGTACTGGTATCCGAGGTTTCTGGCTCTATCGAAATTTGCCATGTCGTTGGCTACATCCCACGGCATGTCCCAGTCCTCCCAATGGGCCACCAGAACGCCTTCCAGGGTCTCGCTCCCTGTATTGGTGATAGTATACTCCGTTATGATGTAGTCGTCATCCGGGCCGGAGGAAAAAGCATAAGACTCCTGAGCTACCAGGATATCCAGGGGATTCAAAGCATTATCGTCGTTGAAGCTGCTATGATATTCCTGGTCGGCAAAGGGGCCCGGCTCGAAAAGCTCGATATCGGAGTCGGAAACAAAATCATCTCCCAGCAATTGATTTTCGTCACGAGCTCCGTTGGATACTCTTGAGGG
>CBDVBL010000424.1:0-2377 GCA_965372205.1 uncultured bacterium | reverse complement strand
CTTATGGTGGGAGTATGATCCAGTTTCGATTTCCTCTCCTTCACCGTCGATAGGAGCTGCTCAAAAGACGCATTTTCAAATTCAAGCTGTCTTTGAATCTTCTCAATATCATCCTCCACCAGCCAGGTTCTCTGCCCGAGTTCAGAATTTATCGTGGGATAATTGACTGCTTCGCCTCCCACGCCAACCTCTCTGAGATCCGGATCTATCGGAGGCAGATCGAAAATCAGCCTGATATTATCATCTTTGTCGATTATCCCCGACATTTCCCCCCTGAGGCTATAAACGGTATTTTCCAACTCCGTAATCTTCGAAGCGAGGGCTCCGTTTTCGGTAGTCAGTTCCGCCATTCGCCGGTTGTCTATTGATGAATTCAAAAATCCGACTGCGAAATAGGCGCTGAAAACGAAGAATGACAGCGCTATGGCCATGACTGATATAATAAATCCCCGGCTCAATTGCTTATTGACAACTCTTTCATTGTCCTCGGGAACGATAATAACAGAATATTTTTTAGATAACATACAGCGCCACCTCACAATATGTTCAAAGTCGCGGCCAATTTATCTTGATTCAAAATGACTGTCAAGCGTTTTTCCCGTCACTTTATCAGCAGGAATTCTTTTTTGAGTATTTTCCCTACGACCTTGATGAACTTTTCAGGGTTCAGGTTCTGCAGGCTATAAAGATGCCAGCAGGTCTTTTCCGGCATCTTGAACTGCGGTTTTCTTTTCCTGGCCATAGCCCCTCCTTTGCGGGGCGTCCTGCCAATATTCACGTTTCAAAAGAACCGCTTAGATTATCGGCGAGAACGCACACGGCTTAACTTTGTAAAATAACCGGCCTACAAAGCTGCAATAACCATTCCAGCCCCGGGGATCTCAATGAAATATGAAACAGGTGTTTAACTACTTGAATATCAAGGTCTTATGGGTATCAAAACGACGGAGGCTCCTGAAAATCCAATGGCTGGTCATCGGATATATCCCATAAATATGGATACATTCCGGCATTTTCTATCGAAGCGAAACCGGCTCCATTGACTTTAGATCTTATTGATTATCGTTTTCATTCAAGGGACGCATCATGTTTTAATTTGTCGGAATCACAGTTGCTCTCTGGCGGCGCTGATGGTATGGTTGCTGGCGGGCTATTATCGATCCCCTTCCTCCCCAGCGCCTTAAGCACGATATGCAAAACCGCCCCGATCATTGGAAGGACCATAAACACGGCTATGAAAATCGCCCAGAAAGGCTGTTCTTTAAGAAACTGAAGTATTGATTCCGACATGGGAAAAATGTAACCAGACGCTTTCAAGCAGTCAAGAGGCAAATCTCTCCCGTGACGTTGCTATGCTAATACAGAATTGACAGGATGACCCATTGTCTTATATTGCACCGATTGGGTCGAAGCTATGAAGAAGGCAAGATTG
Organism: uncultured bacterium; assembly: GCA_965372205.1. Classification (GTDB taxonomy): domain Bacteria; phylum Zixibacteria; class MSB-5A5; order UBA10806; family UBA10806; genus CBDVBL01. The sequence continues at coordinate 945 of CBDVBL010000424.1, read as the reverse complement.
AAAATATGGATAGTGATCGCTCTCATAGTTCTATTACATTTTCTTGCGGGCTCCTATCCGGCATTCAGCGATGATACGTCGCAAGGGATAACCTCGCCGCTGATTCTGGCATACGATGCTACCTACGCGGGCTATAAATTTGCCGAGATCGATTTTACGGAAAGTAATCCCTACGATCATGAGGGCAGCACCGTCAGGGAATTGGAATGCCGCATTGAATCGTCGGGAATTCTGAACGTAAGCGGGTTTTATCGCAGCATCGTAAGAGATGATTACACCGTAGTATATTTCAGCAGCGACGAGGGCTCGACTGAAAACAAGAAATTCGTACAATATTGGTTCGATTACGAAAAGAACACAATACGAATAAGATCAAACCACATCAGTGGAATCGATACCTCGACCAGCCACAAGGAGATAGAGAATATCGATCAACGCTACTTCGATTCCATATCGTTGATTTTCCGTATCAGAGACAGCTTCGAAACCCTCGACGTTCCCATCTACATACCGATTTTCGTTTATTCAAGGCCGGATTCGGTTTTGATCGAGTCTATTTCCATGGCCGAAACTGCCGGTCGAGATGGCACAATTGTTCCCGCGACCCTGATCAAGGGACGAATACCGTTTGAGACATTTCCCGGGTTCGGCGATAGTTTCGAAATATATATGTCCGATGACGATCTCAGGACACCGCTTAGAGCAAGGATCGAGACGGCCTTAGGATATATTGAGATCAAGCTTAGAGCCGATTGAAATGATCACGTATGTGTCAGATAGACCTGCTTCCCGGCTGAATTTCGGATAGGCTATCGGGCTTGACTTAACGATTTTTCCGGTTTAATATCTCATAAGTATGATCAATATCAGAGAGGCGCGCGAGGAGGAACTGCTCAAAGTTGGCAGGCTGTGGGGGAAGTTTATGGCCTACAACGCTGAGTTTAA
>CBDVBL010000423.1:0-2378 GCA_965372205.1 uncultured bacterium | reverse complement strand
AGCTCGGCGAGTACCATCCGGACGGGCCCGCCCATCCTCTATAGCTTACGAAACAGGGACCGGAGTTAAAGTAGCCGAGCAGATACGGATCCGATTGGCCTGAACTCCAGCGAAACGATGTGTCAACACGAGTAAAGCCGTGATTGAGAAGCTGGTGACGAACCCACAATACCGTCAATCGAGGAGTCACCGCGGAGACGTTGCCGGCCACCGATAAGCCTCTGAGCCAGTGAAGAGGGTCTCCCATAAAGGGCTCCTTCTCATATTTGATCGCCTTATACATGGCCAGCCTCAGGTTTGTCCAGTTGGTAACTGACATCCGGGTAACCATAATATCCGATAAATAATCGCCCCCGTCGACGAGGGAATAGGGATGATCTGATGTGTATCCCTGGTACGGGTAATTCGGAATACCAGAGTTTACGTCTCCTACAATGCAAACGAATTCAGGCGGCACCTCCCAGGTATCGTAAGCATTTTGAATATAGTTCTTTACCTCGTATTTTGTGGGCGAGCTACCGTTGGGATCGATATCGGAGGCGGTAGCGATAACCACATCGTAGCCCTTGAGATGTTTCCAGCGACCCAAGACGGCCACCGTATCTTGAAAAGCGTCAGGTGTGAGGATGAGATAGCCGCCCCTGACCGGTTCATATGCTGCCAGAAGTTCGTCTGCATTCGGGACCATGGCTCGATACAGCGGCAAGAACGATTCGGAGATTCTATTGGAACGACGAGTCTTCACATTGCGATCATCGAAACCCTCATAAGCCAGATTATAGTCGATGCTGGTATAGACCTTCAGCTGCTTGGTAACCGGGTTATACTGAACGGGACTTATTATTACCTGAATCATTCTGAGGTCACGACAGATGAGGGGCTCTCCAAGATCCACAACCTGAGATGGATAAAACTGGTCTCTTTGATAAAACTCCTCATCCTTTACAAAGGGTAGCACTTCATCGGACCCCTCGAGGGTGGGAGTCTGTGTCGGCATGATGTCGTAGCCTTCGATAATCTCGAAGGACGACGAAACAATCTCCACCCTCACCCCGGATTGATCGGGGATACCGATCAGGTATGCGTATACCGGCAGATCCGGCAGTCCTTCCTCAGCTGTTTCTCCATACATTTCAATATCCGGCGCGATAGGTATGACTGATTGATAAGTTATCCCATCAAGCTCAACCTCTTCGCTCTCGATACCTGCCAATCTGAAACCCAGATCGGTTCCGGACTGGCTGGAGTTAAACATTTGCATGGATGGCACATCGAGGTTCGCCGGATCCAGTATACGGCTGTTTGAGGCGGCGGATGCCATCGCCAGCGGCATGCAGAGTAACGCCAAAAAATAAAGCGCCCTTTTCATGATACTCCCCTGTTTAATCTAACTTTGTCTATTAAGACTCCTTCAATCTGGCGGGATGAGATCCCTCTTAAGCTGTTCAGCAGAATAAACAATATCGATGCCGTTATGATTCCAATTATCATCAGCGTCGGCCGCTCTCATAGGCAGCCCCGCGCCTTCGGATAATAGCGACCGTGCTAAAAGCCAATAATATCAGGGCCATGATGATCATGCCCCATTCGGAGAGGGTGGGGATCTCCTCGGCTGTTTCACCGGCAACTCTCACCATGTAGACATCGTGATCACCTGCTCCGAAGGAATCAGCGTAACCGGCAATGATATACCCGCCGTCAGTGGTCAGCTGAACGGATTGACCGTAATCGTCGCCACTACCCCCATAGGTCCGTGTCCAGAGGGTATCGCCATCAGCATCGGTCTTCACAAGATAGATATCGTAACCACCTTCGCCGGAGGAATTGGTGTTACTGGCAATGATATAGCCGCCGTCGTTTGTCTGCTGGACGGAACGACCATAATCGTTGTTAGCTCCCCCATAATTGTGTGTCCACTGGGAGCCGCCGTTAACATCGGTCTTCACGAGGTAGATATCGCCACCTGGGCCAAAGGAATCAGTTCTGCCGACGACGATATATCCGCCGTCAGTAGTCTGCTGAACGGATTGGCTATTATCGTAGTTGCTCCCCCCGTAGGTGCCTGTCCAATCGGCATCACCGTTGGCATCGGTCTTCACAAGATAGATATCATAATCACCTGCTCCGAAGGATTCGGTGTAGCCTGCAATGATATACCCTCCGTCAATTGTCTGCCGAACGGATTTAGCATAATCACGCTGACTCCCGCCATAGGTGTGTGTCCATAGGGGCTGGCCGTCAGAATCGGTCTTCACAAGATAGATGTCGTAGTCACCTGCTCCGAAGGATCTGGTGTAGCCGGTCATAATATAGCCGCCATCGGTGGTCTGCCGGACCGAATGACCATAATCATGCTCGCTCCCCCCGTAGATCTGTGC
>CBDVBL010000422.1:0-2397 GCA_965372205.1 uncultured bacterium | reverse complement strand
CTTCGGATCTCCGCCGGTGAAACCGTATTTGCCCTCCATGCGCGACAGTCCCGACCAGTACTGCTGCGCTTTGGTACAATATATCAACGGATCAAGCTGCTCGACATCGATCCGACCATCGCCTCCAATGATATCCTCATCGATATGAGTGGCCACGATTTCCGCTATGAAGATATCATGAGAGCCAAGTTCGATTACCGTCCTTGTCTGGCACTCGAGGTTAATCGGGCATTCGACGATCATCGGGACCCTCACCTTTGAGGCGGATTCGGCAGTCAAACCGGCGAGCTTGAATTTGTCATGGTCGCGTCCCGATACCACGCCACAGGTGTCCGTTGCGGCTACCAGCTTATGATTAGTCACATTGACAACGAATTCCCCGGTGCTCTTAATGATATCATAAGAATACCTGTTTTTCCTGATGCTAATCGATATCATCGGCGGCTCGCTGCAGACTATCCCTGTCCATGAAACTGTTATAATATTAGGCTTATCACCCGGCTTCTGACATGAAACCATCACTGCAGGCAGAGGAATAAGCGCCGTTATGGGATCATAAATTTTCTTACTCATCCTCTTCTCCGCCGTCGCCAAAATAAATATATCTGTCCAAAAGCTTCACGAAATTCGACCATTTAACCCCCGATCGCTGTTCCTTATTCTTAATTCGACGCAAGGCAGCCAGCTTGGAATCCAAAAGATCTGCTATATAAAGAGCCATTCCCTCCGGAATCATGGGTGGCACCGGCGAAGCCTGTTCGGGAGAGCCCTGGTGAGACAAAATCAGATGCTGTATCTTAAGAGCTTTTTCCCCGGGGAAATCCGGTATCTTCGCAACGGCATCCTTAACCATCTGGTCGCCAATTACTATGTGCCCTAGAAGCCTTCCCGAATCCGTATATTCGATGGCGTTGTTCAACGAATAGCTCTCCACCTTGCCGATATCATGCAGAAGCGCGCCTGAAAGGAGAAGATCTTTATCGAGTTCTTTGTAATGCGATGCGAAATTCGAGCAAAGATCGCAGATGGACAATGAATGCTCCGCCAATCCTCCCACGTAATTGTGATGCCAGAGCTTGCCGCCAACTCCCTGAAGAAATCCCCGGCGAAACTTCTCCTCTGAAAAAATGCGTTCCAGAAGTTCTCTGTAATGGCTGTCGGATATCTTGCCAATGGCATCAGTAAGCCTATTGTTGAGCTCATCAAATGTGAAGGGCCCGCGCGGTAAAAAATCTTCTGGATCATAATCGGTAACAGGCTCAACCCTTTCAACAGTAACCTGGCTTTCGCCTTTATATGTTGAGACCGCGCCTCTTACTCGGTGAACCCTTCCGGGGCGAAGACCTTTCATTATCTCCGATGACCCATTCCAGATCACGCCGCTTAAGCGGCCGGATCGGTCGACAAGCTCCAGAATTATCATTTTGCCGCCGGAGTACTCTCTTAGATCCACTTTGCGGATCGCAAAGAGGTCGTCGATATCATCACCCGGCGAAACTTCGGCGATAAACACAGATTTCATAAGAACTCAATAACCGAACATCGAGCTTTAGTGTCAAGTAGAATTTCCTTGTGGATGCCGCTTGAGGCCGATATAATCAATTGACTATGAGAACCTTGTCCAGATACATGGTGAAAGAATCAGTGGGGCCGTTTTTCTTTGGATTGGCCATAATAACGTTGGTTCTGATAATGGACTTTCTGGTTGATATCATGAATCTCATAATAGATCGAGGTATTCAGGCGCCTCTGGTAATTGAGCTATTTGCTCTAAACCTGGCATGGATGCTGGCCCTGTCGGTTCCCATGGCAGTTCTGGTGGCGGTGCTTATGGTTTTCGGACGGATGGCGGCCGATAATGAGATCACCGCCTGTAAATCCTGCGGCATACCGTTCTATCGTTTGATCTTACCTGTATTGGGATGCGCGCTCTTATTGACCATCTTGATGGTCTGGTTCAACGATAGAGTGCTTCCCGAGTCCAATCATAAGGCCAGAATGCTGCTTACGGATATCACGCGAAAAAAACCAACCTGGTCGCTGGAGGAAAATATCTTCCTCGACTATTTCGAGGGCTACAGCATCAGGGTCAAGACCATTGCCAGAAAGACCTCCGAAATCTCTGATATAATCATAATCCAGACGAAAAACACCGAGAGGATCATAACCGCCAAACGAGGCAAGATGTATTTTAGCGCCGACGGTTCCACGCTGATGATGGAACTGGAGGACGGTGAAATATTAGAGGTAGATCCCAAAGACCCGGCCGGTATCACCAGGACAGATTTCGCACGTCAAACAATAGCGATACCGGGAGCCTCCGCGAGTCTGGAGCGCACAACACAGAGTACCCGTGGCGACCGCGAGATGACGGTGGCCATGATGCTGGAGCGTAAT
>CBDVBL010000421.1:0-2401 GCA_965372205.1 uncultured bacterium | reverse complement strand
GTTCAGGCCTGATGAACGTCCTGCCTACGTAATGATTGCGGATAAACCCGATATCATACCTGATCCTGGATTCCTCCGAAAATCCCAGTGCAGCCGTATTGGAACTGTCCGGAACCGATATTACGATGTCCGCTTCGACGGGGTGTTCCCTGGCTAAATGCCTTCCCAGCCGCCTTCGGACCTTATCCACGTTCATGCCGTAAATCATTGAGTCGGGACGCGAAAAATAGATGAACTCGAAAATACAAAAAGCGTGTCCGCTTTCCTTCAGGATATCATAGCTTCGAATTCCATGGCCATTGATGACGATTATCTCGCCGGGATTGACATCGCGAATATACTTAGCGCCGATCATATCGAAAGCGCAGGTTTCCGAGGCTATAACCCAGGCCGATCTCCTTTTCCCGAGAGCGAGAGGCCTGACGCCGGCGGGATCCCTTGCGGCCACGAGCTGTTTCGGAGTCAAAAGAACCATGCTGTAAGCCCCGATAACCTTGCCGAGCGCCGCCGCCAGGGCTAATTCAATCCGACGTTTCTTCGATCTGGCCAGGAGATGTAGAATAACCTCCGTATCGGACGATGTGCGGAATATGGAGCCGCGTTTCTCCAATTCCTTTTTTACGCGGGGATAATTGGTCAGATTGCCGTTATGAGCCAGCGCCAAGTGGCCGCGGCTGTAGTTGATGACGAGAGGCTGTATATTTTCGGTGCATGACGATCCGGTGGTCGAATACCTGTTATGCCCTATGGCCGAATATCCTCTGAGCCCCTTAAGATCCAGCGGCGAGGAGAAGACCTCGTTGACCAACCCCATGCCCAGCCGCGAATGAAAACTGGTGTTATCGGCGGTGATTATGCCGCATGATTCCTGCCCCCGGTGCTGAAGAGCGTAAAGACCGAGGTAGGTGAGGTCAGCAGCGTTCCGGGCACCATCGACAGCGAAAACGCCGCATATATCTCTCATCACACTATTACCACTCCGTCGGAATCCCAATCTACAGACAGAGTAAAATCACTCACAAAACCAGCCGATAATCCCATCAGGGGCTGTCTGCCGGCGTGAATTGTGAATCATATTGACCGCCTGCGGTTCTGTCAAGTATATTGTGTTGCGCTTAGAATAATGAGGTTTTTTTGAAATTGCCCGATCCCGAAATCCATTATGCCATGACTCTCATCCGGAGCATTGGGCGGAGTCGTATAGGTGATCTAGCGGAATCCTGTGGAAGAGCAATTATATCCATAGCCGAGCCCCTGGCAGTAGAAATATCAGTCCAGTTAGAGGGGCTGGAGCCGGAGGTATTCGAAAAGGGCGGCCACAGGCACCTTTCAAGAATTAATAAGGCGCTTAGAAATTACGGGTTATCAGATCTCGACCAGGAACGACGGTTTCCTGATTTCATAAATATTTCAACAGACAGCGGCAAAATTCTTTGCCTCGCTGTAATCAAGCATCTCGGGCTTCCTATCGGAGTGGCCGCAGCGATTTCCGACCCATCGGAATCCGGTACGCTGCCTCTCGATGAGGGCCTGTACTTATGCGTCTCCCAGCTCAATGCCCGTATTCATGCGCTTTTGTCACCAGGCAGCCAGAGTGCTGTGGAGATATTGTGCAGACGTCTCCTGGCAGGTCTGGATGATATTTCGGTGAAGGCGGTCGGTGCACAATTGGCCGATGGCGGTGATTTCTGGATCTCGGTATCTCGAGTGGACAATATCCTGTCCTGCCGGGAAACAGATCCACCTATAGTCGATGATATTGAATCGCAAGAAAAAGACGAGCCGATAGATCAAAATACGCTGGACCTTGTCTGGCCGGGGCCAGAAGTCAATGCCGGGATCTGGATCACGGATCTGCCGGGTTACATCGTAGCCATTGGATTCCGGGACAAGATGGACATCACCAAACAGGCCAGAAGCATCATCAAAAAGCAGGTTGACAGCCTGGCAGCCGCCGACACCGATTATATTATCAAATCGTTTGAAAAGCTCAAGGCAGACTTCAGAAAGCTCGTCAAATCCGAGCGAGTAGCCGCCATCAGCGAAACGGCGGTTACCGTCAACCACGAGATCAACAATCCCCTCACTGCTATTCTTGGCAATGCCCAGCTTTTATTAATGGCCAAAGACAGTTTGCCCGACGATGCCGTCGCCAAACTTCAGACAATCGAGAAATCGGCCATCCAGATACGCGAGACCACTGCCAAGCTTATGTCCATTATCGAACCGGTCAAATCCTCGTATGCTTCCGGCCTGAATATGATCGATATCGAAAAGAGTAAGAAGAAAAAGTCCTGATAGCACCGGCGCATCATAAGATCATCACAACATTTCATAGAGAAACATTTCACTTGCCGAGAGATGCCTTTCCTTTTAAATTGACCAGACGATTTTTGCGGAT
>CBDVBL010000420.1:0-2405 GCA_965372205.1 uncultured bacterium | reverse complement strand
AGATATAAAAGGGGGTAGGGTATTCGGGCGTGGCTCAGCCGACCAGAAAAGCGGCATAGCCGCCATGGTAACCGCGGTAAAGATCTTAAAAGAACTATCAGATGATCTGCCGTTCACGCTTTTTTTCGTCGGCTCTATCCAGGAGGAAGACTGCGACGGTCTTTGCTGGCAATACATCGTTAACGAGGACAGGATCGTCCCCGATATAGTCCTTCTCACCGAGCCCACCGACGGCAAGATCAATCGCGGCCAGCGAGGCCGGATGGAGATGGAGATAACGGTGGAGGGGATCTCCTGTCATGGTTCGGCTCCCGAGCGCGGAGAAAATGCTATCTATAAGGCCCTTCCCATATTATCAGCTCTGCAGAAGCTGAACGATAAGCTCCCCACAGATCCTTTTCTGGGGAAAGGATCTGTGACCGCAACCCGTATCCGTTCCGGGGCGCCATCGCTGAATGCCGTCCCCGATATGGCGGCAGTCTATATCGACAGGCGCTTAACCGGTGGTGAGCTATGGGATACAGCTCTATCCCAGGTTGAGTCATTGATGGAAGTCCAGGTAGCCTCCGCCCGGGTTCAGATTCCCACATACGAAACCCCCAGCTGGCGCGGGACTACCTACCCAACTCTGAAAACCTATCCCGCCTGGTTGCTCGATGAAAAGCATCATCTCATCGAATATGCCGGGCGATGTTATAACGGGTTGTTTGGAGCCGGGCCCGATATCGGTAAATGGTCGTTCTCCACCAACGGCGTGGCGACCAAGGGGATGTTTGATATCCCGACCTTCGGCTACGGCCCCGGCGAGGAGAAAATGGCGCATGCCTCGAATGAATCAGTGGCCATCGATGATGTTATAAGGGCTGCGGCCTTCTATGCCTATTTCCCGTGGATTGTGACGGGCGTGTAATGTGCTAGTTATATTGTGCGAGGTAGATCAAGCCCCCTGTGGTATGGATTCTTAATTGGACTCTTCGGAATTCTATTTCAGTTTATGAAACCTATCAAACTCAATATTATTGGCTTTCAAAAACGCTTTCTGCCTTTTCTTCCACTCGCCTGATTTTTCGAACTGGTCTATCTGTTCGTATATTTTCACCCTCAGTGCGATAGCCTGGTCTTTGACTTTGGGCGCCGAAGAAAGCAGGACAAAGATCGCTATGGCCAGATCGTCGGCGGCCTGCCGGGTATAGCCTGGAACCCACCAGGGACTGCAGGAGACCATGGACCAGTTTACGGCGGCGGCGGCGGAGTCGATCATCTCCCGGGCCCTGATGAACTGTGGATCGCCCTTGGCAGCGGCGTTTCTTAGCTCCGAGATCGCCATTTTATAGAGTTTCCATAATGATTGATGGATTGGGTTTCTATCGTTCTCCCAGATCAGAAACGGTCTGCGTTTCTTAAAATCTTCTTTCTCTGTTACTGATGAGCCGTCCACCGCTCTGATGGAATCCTTGCGCTTAACGAAACGCCTCAGATGTGACATTGTAACTGCTTTTAGCTTGTTGTCCCTGAGGAGGGCGCGCAAAAGGCCGTGCCTACCGGGATTATCATATCCGAAATTGCGGGCATCTACGGCGGTGATAATGTATTTGTCGTTCGATGCCTGTTTCAAGGTAGCCTGGAGGAATTCCGATGCCGATCGGGGGATTTTCCTGGCCCGTAGTGAGCCGCCGAGCTGGTTCGAGATATCCCTGCGACAGCCCATCAATAGAATCCCGCCTGCCGATTTCTCCATATATAGTGAGTTGTATACGTTCTGCGATCTACCCCTGATCGAATTCTCATCGACCACCACCCATTTGAGGGTGAATCGAGCCCCGGCTTTCGAGACTTTTTGCGAATAAGCAAGAGAGGGAGAATATAATCCCTGCGGCTTGTAGCTGATTCCGAAATAACGCTTGCAGATTTTATTATGGGCCTCGATCTGACGGTCAATATCATCATCACCATGAAGAGGGATCAGCGGCTGATATTTCGGTGTCATTGTGAAATCGACCTGCCCCCGTTCGCCCAATTCTGCAATTTTCTTAATCACATCTCCGAATCCGGTTCTGATCATCAGTTCCACCGTGCATCCGGGAAGATTGAGCGTGAATTCGGAATCGGGATTCTGCTCAAAAATCTTCAGAAGAGGCAGATAACTCTGCTTGATGATTTTCTCCAGCGCCGACCGATCGCAGTTCGGCGGCTGGTACATGTCTATCAGGTTAGCCCACAATAACGCAGCCATCAAATCTCCTCAGGCAAAAATTCCAGACAATAATATCCCGGTGGTGTTGATCTGTCAAGATATGTAGTTCCCCTCATCCTTTATGATTAACTCTTAAGGTAATCAGCCTTATCGAAATGATGTTCCTTTACTTCCGGCGTCCGTATATCAGATCGTATTTGAATTCCTCCGT
>CBDVBL010000419.1:0-2419 GCA_965372205.1 uncultured bacterium | reverse complement strand
AATAAATATGAACCTTCGCGAGGACAAAGGCTACACTTACGGTGCAGGCTCGTTTTTCAGCGGGAGGCGAGGAGGAGGAGCATTCGCGGCTTACGCCCAGGTTCATTCCGAGTTTACGAAAGAATCCCTTGCGGAATTCGTAAAGGAATTCAGGGATATCCTCGGGACCCGACCACTGACGGCGGTGGAATTGACTGACAGTAAAAACAACCTGATTAAGGGGTTCCCGCAGGATTTCCAGACATATTCGGGAATCGCCGGGCAGATGGGCTCCATGGTTACATTCGATCTGCCCGAAGATGAATGGATCACGTATGTCAGCAGAGTAAATGCTATCGATATGAATCTGGCAACAAAGGCTGCCAATGATCATATTCATCCCGACGCGCTATTGATAGTGGTCGTGGGCGACCGGGAGAAAATCGAACCGGGCATCCGCGAACTGAATCTCGGAGAGATCGAATACCTGAGCGCAAGCGAGCTCTAAAATTGTCTAAATCGTTGAACGAGGGGCGGCCCTGAGGGGGGCTGTCCCTTTTTATAATTGTAGCATTTTACAAAAGATATTGATCTGATTCTTTCGATGACTATATATTAGCGGAAAGGAAAACCTCTTGAGTTACGTTCTTGAAGAAAGGCACGGCCCCAGAACCATCGTCGATGGCAAAGAAGTTGTGCTGTTCAGCTCCAACGATTACCTGGCCCTTTCATCACATCCGGAGGTTCTGAAGGCAGCATCGGAGGCGGCCGTTCAATACGGCATCGGAACCGGCGGCGCTCCCGGCACCAGCGGCACCGACAGGATACACCGTCAGTTATCGGAGGCTATCGCCGCCTTCAAGTCGAGAGAGAAGGCTGTGATTTTTCCGTCGGGATACCAGGCCAATCTGGCTATCCACCAGGCTCTCGGCGGAAGCGATATAGTTTTTCATATGGATCGACGGCATCATCCGTCTGCTATCGACGGCACCCGGCTGGCCCGTGATTCGAAAATCGTCAAGTTCGATCATAACCGGCTGGAGGATCTGGAATCAGCTATAAGATCGCATTCAGCCAAGACCAATATCGTGAGCCTGCCGTCGGTATTCACAATCAACGGTGATATCGGGCCGCTGGAGAAGCTTTTCGAAATGAAAAAAAAGTATGAATTCATTTTGGTTCTCGATGAGGCTCACGCCACCGGCTGCATCGGGGATACGGGTCGGGGTCTGGAGGAGCATTTCGGTCTTAATGGCGTCGCCGATTTTATCATGGGAACGTTCTCCAAGGCGTTGGGATCCCAGGGCGGCTTCCTGGCATTCAACAAAAATGCGGAATCATTGTTGAAATCGCAATTCAGGTCTTTCGTATATTCCACTTCGCTTTCGGCCGTATCGGCGGCGGCAGCATTAAAGTCATTGCAGCTGCTTGAAAATGATACGACCATTATATCGTCTCTGAAGAAATCGAAAGATGCCATCGTTCGGAAATTCCGCGAATTGAATTTGGAGATAATTAAAAAGGAGAGCATGATACTGCTGGTTCCCTGTGACAAATGCGAAGACCTTCAAAAGAAATTGCTCGCTGACGGCTATCTGGCATTTCCGGTTGAGACGGAAACCGACGGGCATCCCGGAAAATTCTTAAGAATTACACCCAACGCCGCACATACCGCGGATGATATCAGCGGATTTGCAGATGCCTTAAACGTTCACCTCAGCTCGGGCTGAATCCCAGAGTTTCATCCTAAAGAAACTTGTATGTCAATCCCAGCGCCAGGGTCTCTTTGAATCGGCCGCGCCGATCGGTCTGTTTGTCGTAAAGTAGCTGTGCATAAAATGATACAACTATATATTTGGAAACACTGGCCGACACGGTACTTTCAAAATTGACATCGACCGCCTTCCAGTAGTCCTCCGCCGGGGTATCCTTGAATTCGTCATTCTCTGAAAAGAAGAAGGCCTTGAATAATGTCAGCTTGCCGATATAATTGAGATGTTCAGAGAATAAATACTGGATATCGGTGACGGATTCTATGCCGCCGTCGGTGGCAGTATTATATTCGAATTCCTCAGCCACGGTATCGATAATCACCTTATCCATATTCTGACGGATCGAAAACCCAAGCCTCGATAATATCTGGTCTTTGTCTTTTGAATAAAACAATCTCGAGACGCCCGCAGATTCGGTCAAAAGTATTGGATTGATGTAACGCTTGATCGGATCGTAGGAGGCGTCGAGGAACTGAGATTCGATGCGAAGCGCCACGTAAGGGTCGACATACGAATCCAGAGTGAATCGCCCGACGTTTTCGATATCTATTTTATCGGTCGATTTTGTGGGCTTTTGCCAGTCCTTGGTAGTTTGATCCTGCGTGAGAGTCTGGCCGAATTGAAGTTTGGTGATGTATCTGATGATTGGGATGAAGAAACAGAGATAC
>CBDVBL010000418.1:0-2431 GCA_965372205.1 uncultured bacterium | reverse complement strand
TGACCCACTATTCGACAGGGATTTTAATCTCTGTATTGGTTGCCTGCGTTGTGTGCGAGTCTGCAGCGACATAAGAAGCGTAAACGCTCTGGGAGCCGTATGGAAGGATGATCGAATGTGGGTGGGAACGGTTGGTGGTGCTGACCTCAAAGAAGCCGACTGCCGGTTCTGCGGCGCCTGTATTGAGGTTTGCCCCACGGGTGCATTGCTCGATAAAGAGAGTGTTCCCACTGTTCGAAGAGATGCTCCGGTTCCATGCGTCGGGGGTTGCCCGGCAGGTATAGACATCCCACACTATGTGTATTTGAAGCAAAAGGCAGGAATCGTGAGGCATTGGAACTGATTCTGTCTCGCGTGCCATTTCCGGGTATACTGGGATATGTCTGTTTCCATCCCTGCGAAGATGTCTGCCGAAGGGGGGGAATAGATCAACCGGTAGCCATATGCGCCCTGAAGCGTTTCGTAGCGGATTATGTTGCCGATGAGAATCTTCTGCAAATTGAGAGAAGACCGGACACCGGTAAGAAAGTGGCTGTTGTCGGTTCCGGCCCAACCGGCTTGACAGCCGCTTATTATCTCGGCATCTCGGGGTGTCAGGTTGATCTGTATGACGAGACCGATAAACCGGGAGGCATGCTACGCCATGGTATCCCCGACTACAGATTGCCTCCGGAGGTTCTCGATAGGGAATTGCAGATCCTGGATAAAATGGGTATCAACTTCATAATGAATCAGAGAATCGATAGTCAATTCGGGATTCCCGAGCTTAAAGCCAGCGGTGTTGATGCTATTCTGATCGCGGCAGGAGTTTCGAAAAGTAAAGAATTACCAGTCCATAACTCCGATCTGGAAGGAATATTCCAGGGGCTGGAATTCTTGAGGTCAGCCAAAATATCTCATGAGCCGCGATTGAAGGGCGAGGTAGTGGTCATAGGTGGCGGTAACGTTGCTATCGATGCCGCCATGACAGCTTTGCGTCTGGGTGCGGGTAACGCTCATCTTGTGTGTTTGGAATCGCGAGACGATATGCCCGCTCATGAGTGGGAGATAACGCAGGCCATCGAGGAAGGCGTGGAGATTCACTCCTCGTGGGGGCCAAAGGAATTCAAATCCCGGAATAATAAGGTATCGGGCGTGGAATTAGTAAAATGCACAAAAGTATTCGATGAGCAGGGCAGGTTCGATCCGCAATACGATGAAAACGAAACCAGCCATATTAATGCTGATTATATGATAATCACCATCGGCCAGGAGATCGACCGAGGACTCTTTGAACATATTGAAGACCTTCATAGAGGTCCCGGAGAGCCATTGAAGATAAATGAGAATCTGGCAACCGGTATTGACGGGGTTTTTGCCGCGGGCGATATTGTGCGTGGGCCATCGTCGGTTGTCGATGCCATAGCGGACGGAAGGAAGGCTGCGGAGGCCATAGACGGATACCTTGATGGCAATGGGATTTATGAGACTATTCCTGATCTTGTCGGCCTCGATGCTCCCGGCCTGGATGCTTCCACCGATTCGATCAATCGCATGAGGCACAAAGCAAAAGTAGCTGATCCCGGCGAACGAAAATCGGGGTTCGACTTGATTGAGGAAACATTTCCGGAACAAACAGCAAGATTTGAAGCCGAAAGATGCCTGCAATGTCAACTACGGCAGATGATTACACCGGTCATCCTGCCGCCTGAACTATGGCTGTCGTTGGATAGAGAAACAGTGGAATCCGTAACGGATACGGAGGGCGTATTCCAATTGCTCAACTCTGAGAAGAAGGTGATCAGGATTTCAGGAACCGCAAATTTACGGCAGGGCCTGTCGGAATGTCTGGAAAATCGGGGCGACGCAGCTTATTTTATATGCGAGGAAGATCCGATGTTCACCAAGCGTGAAAGCGAATTGATCCAGCAGTTTCTTCAGGAGCATGGAAGGTTGCCGGTCGGAAACGACATGGAGGATGAGTTGTTTTGACGGAAACCAGCTTACAGGATAAATTGAATGCCGAAGGCTGGAGGCAACAATTCACCGCTTCCGGAACTCGATTGGAGGAAGCCGTTAACAACTACAGATCGCTGGGATTCGAGGTCAAAACTGTTCCGGTGAAGGAGCTCGGGGACGACGGCTGCACGATCTGTTTCGATGATGAAAACAACGTAAGTATGATGATTTTTATAAGAAAAGCGGGCAATCAGCCGACTAATGAGTTATTTTCGGATAATGGTGGTTAGCGCAAACGGGGATTTTCCCGCGTGAGAGATTATTCTTGTGGGTGAAAGGAGTTTTAGATGAAAGCGGCGGTATTTTACGGTCCGAATCAACCATTAAAGATAGAGGAAGTTCCCACCCCTGAACCCGCTCCCGGGCAGGTCATGATCAAGACGGCCGCCTGTGGTGTATGCCATACAGATTTACATTATATAGATCACGGAGT
>CBDVBL010000417.1:0-2463 GCA_965372205.1 uncultured bacterium | reverse complement strand
ATGGGGGCCGGTGCTCATCAGCGATGACATATCTGTAAACCACTCGTCCCCAATTGCATCGCCCGGAGTACTCATCAGCGTATACAGATCATCCATTTTCCAACCACCCTCCGATGGGCCGGAAGGATAAATGTAATCCATCTGGCTGACCGCGGTCATGGAGTTGAGGTTGACCTCGTCGTCATTAATCAGGCAGAATCCCATGATATAGGAGAAATCAGGATATCCCTGATACATGAGGCTGATGTCCCGATCAAACACGATTGTGTCAGCAGCGGCGATGTCCCAATCGAAGTAAATACCCGCGTAGTAATCGGATATTGTAGCGCCGGAGTTATTGGTGACGGTGAAGGTGTGGATGAAGATATCGCCGGCCGGTCCTGCCGGAGGCGGGAAACCTATTCCCGTGTAATCAATATCAACGCCGCCCATAATTTCATTATCGTCGTAGGCGGATGTCGGATGGAAGGGATCAACCAGATTCAGGCCTACGGTTCCTCTGTATTCATAGCAATCGTCGACGTCCTGGTTGTAGTATGAGAACATTCTGGTGGGTCCATCTCCCATGACGAAGGTGCCGGCGAAGTTTGCGGGCGGATTTTCGTTCCAGCTATAGGTTTCGGCCTGCACGTCCGTCTCTCCAAGCGGTCCGAAATTACTGACTCCGCAATCGGGGATCTTTTCAGTTTCCGCCAGTCCCAAAGTCAGCATACCTTCCACGATCGTCAGATCGAATTGAGGAATGCAATCGGGAGAGGGGTCGGTATCGATCATTATCCAGTATGAGCCGGGTAACAGCATCAGACTCTCGAAGCCATGGGGGACGTTGGCGGTTGAGGTCGACGTAGCAATACAGCCGGGATTTTCAATCGTGCCGAACGTATCAGGCGGGCAGAAGTCATCTACCAGGATACCCGTATAGCGAGAACCGTACGGATTGAGAGTGATATCAACTGTTACGAACTCCGAGACCGTGAACTCATAGATGAAATCCTCGCCGTCGTCGTAGGCGCCGAGGCAGGTCTCATCCCAATCGTTCCCGGCGCCGCAGGTCGTCTGGCCGAGATCGGAATACGGCAATGCGGAGTTGAGGTCCCCAATAACAACATCGGGATTGCAGGGAGGTGTCGGCGTGCATACGACCCACAGCACGTAATCGTTGCCCAGAGCACCGCTTCCATCGCAAGCCAATCCCTCGTGCCAGGCGCTGGGGCCGGCCCATATCCAGTATTGCCCGGGAAGTACGTTCTCAACCATGCGTATGGTGTCGCAACGTCCTGCAGTAAAACTGACACTTTCATAATCATCACAGTTAATAGTATTGCTGAACCAAAAGAGCAGGAAGGGGTATTCAGCCACGCCACCCATTTCTACCGTAGATGGCACGGTGACATCAATACTGTACCAGTCGGTATCACGATGGGTGGATTCACCGACGGGGTAGACTCCGGACTTGCCGCATATGGTGTCACCGCAGGTGATTTCCTGCCAGATTGGCTCTTGCGGTGGATCGTAGTCCTCGGCATTGCAGCCGGAGTTATAAGTATCGGTGTACTCCGGGCCACATTCCGGCTCGCCCTCGGGAATGCCGTTTGGCGGGCAGACTATCTCGCAGGGATCATCCGTAATCACAACGTCATCGAAAGAGCAGGCATAGCCCCATTCAGCATAATAGTGCATGGTCAGGGTATGGGTTTCGCCGTCGGCGTATTCGTCGATTATGACTGACCGAACTCCGACGATCGGAACATCATCGGCTGTCGTAATGAGTTCAACCTGTACGTCATCGATAAGAACCTCGAAGTAATCTGTGCCGACAGTATAACCCCTGAAATAGAGCCAGTACTCCAGCGTCAATTGGCCGCCCACCGGGGTCGAGAAGTCAACCGAAATTTCCTCGTCAGTGGTGGAGCCGGAGCCGCCGCCGTCTGAATCTGAGCCGACCATAAAGCCGCTGCCGTGGTTCTCGATACGACCCCACTCGTATTCCCAGAAATCGGTGCGAATAGCCCAGTCTTCATCGCCGGTTCCATCGCCATTGCTTACGTTGGTCCAGCCGTCGAAATTACCGTCTTCAAAATCATCGAAGAGATAATCGGTCAGGATCATGGAGCGTTGCAGCGGCATGGAGAATATAGGTACGTTTATAAACCGTTTAGGCCCGGGGATGTATTGTTCGGTGGCTTCCGGCTTAACAGCGGTGGTCAGGGAACGAAGAATATCCATTCTTGCCTGGTCAACGGCAGGTTTCGCCAGCTCGGCCGGGAGGGATTTAGTGTTGCTGTCGGCAGCCCAGACGGCTCCCCAGGTGAACAGCAATACCAGGGCCAGAGATAGCGGAATGATTTTTTTCATAATTACTCTCCCCAAAAAAATAATTGAAGGGATTAACAAAACTCTTCAGCCAAGAAATCCTGATTTCCTTGGTTCTCACAAGGTTTTAGTTAGTAAGGTGATATCTTT
>CBDVBL010000416.1:0-2466 GCA_965372205.1 uncultured bacterium | reverse complement strand
AGTAATAATGATGATTCTTGATTGAAATAGGGAAAAAACGAAAGAAAGATAAATAAGCTAAAAAGGAGGAACTTATGTTTCGGAAACGCTCGGCGGTCTTCGCCAGCATGATTTTAGCATTATTCTTTATGTTTGGCTGCGAGGGCGACCAAGGCCCGGCAGGTCCGGAAGGAACCGCCACTTGCGTGGAGTGCCATAACGACGATACCCAAATCGCGGCAATCGCCGGTCAGTGGGCGAATTCTACTCATGCCACCGGAGGCAATTTTGAACGCAACGGTTCCTCATGTTCGAGATGCCATACCAGCGAAGGCTTCGTCGCTTATCTGGATACCGGCGAGGGTGGCGAACCGGAAAACCCGTCGGCTATCGGATGCTTTACCTGCCATGAGCCGCACACTAACTATAACTTCGATCGTAGAACAACCGATCCTGTTGAATTGATGCTGGGAGGGACGTTCGACCAGGGCGACGGCAACCTTTGCGCCAATTGCCATCAAGGCCGCACACCCAGTCCGGAAATACCGGAAAGTGGTACCATTACTATAACCTCTACTCGCTTCGGAGTTCATCATGGCCCGCAGGCCAACATTGTTATGGGGAGTGGTGCTTATGTCTTTGCAGGGGCAAGCTATGGCTCGTCACACGGGCCTAACGTCTCCAATGGCTGCCCGACATGTCATATGGCGTCGCCTTATGGTGTTCAGGCGGGCGGCCATACGATGAATCTGGTATATCTG
This sequence comes from uncultured bacterium, assembly GCA_965372205.1. Classification (GTDB taxonomy): domain Bacteria; phylum Zixibacteria; class MSB-5A5; order UBA10806; family UBA10806; genus CBDVBL01. The sequence continues at coordinate 1,726 of CBDVBL010000416.1, read as the reverse complement.
TATCATGGCGGTGATACAGATCGCGTCGAAGGCTGCAATATTAGTGAATGTCATAACGGCAATGTTGACGACTTTGAGCACGGAGACGTGCAGGCCGATATCCAGGCCCTGCTTGCTACTCTCAGCGATATTCTTATCAATGACGTTGGGATTATGAATGAAAGTGAGGGATCAGTAGCAGGGGATTGGCCCGTCGCAGAAGCAGGGGCATTTCTTAATTATAAAATGATTCTCGAGGATCGCTCCCTGGGCATTCATAATCCAGCTTATGTAGAAGATGTTCTGGATGCCTCGATTGCCGCTGTAGGCCCGTAAGATTATTTCGGAATCTCGGTAAGGAAATCCCGCCTTTCGCAGGCGGGATTTCTTTTTAGTGATTATACGAAGGCTATGGTTCTCGTTAATTCCCATGTATCCCCGGTGCGTATTGGGAAGCCCATTCAAGGTCATGGCTCGCATGACAGGACGACAAACAAGCGAAATTCAGGCCATTAAAACCTCTGGAATAAGTGCTGCCGTCTTCATCATAAAATTGGGTTAAAGTAGTATCAGGGTTGATTGCAAAGATATGCGAGCGGATATCACCCTTTAAATAGACTCCTTCACCGGACGAGACGGCGGATTTCACGCTTTTCGGCATATGGCAGAGAACGCACTCAGAAGTTCCGTCATGATTGATTGCTGTCGCCATATGACAATCGGTGCAGACCCTCGATATCGCCTCCTCAGCGTTGTATTTGGTGCTCTTATGAGGGGCGTGGCAGCTTACGCAGAACAGGGCACCGTGCTCGGCGCTCAATATCTCATCATACTGCTCGTGATGCCTGATCAAGCCGCCGGAGGCCAGGATACGGTGATCTTCTGAACGATAATGACATTCTCCGCAGAGATCGGCTGACCTATCCATCATCATCGGGTATTCTTCGGGATCAATGGCGTGCCGGCTGCCGGGGCCGTGGCATGCTTCGCATGTGATGCCCGGTTCGGCCCAGGTTCCGGCTATTCCCGGAAGTCCGTCCTGGTGTTCGGTTTCGGAGGCCATATAGCCTGTTGTATGGCACCGGCCGCAATCGTACGGCTTGGTTCCCGGGGCTTCGTCGGAATGATAGCCGACCCATTCCCGGGTCTCCAGATTCCATTGAACCGCGGCTCCGGTGATTATCCAGCCGTTACGGTCCAGAAATCGTGCCTTCCAACCGTATCCGCCTATTACATAGGTGATATCATCCCAGGTATAGCCATCGGGAGGATTCGGTACCGTCGAGTTAGGATAGGCTGGGGCGACTCCACCCTCGACCTTATTCAGCTTATATGGATGGCCGGTTTCCAGAAACTCGTCGTAGACCTCCGCATGGCAGAAATTGCATGTGGCGGCGGTTACGAATGATGCTGCTTCCGGCTCGGTAACCTTTGCGTCCTTCTCCTTTGAGCATCCTTGAATTAAAAGCAATAATGAGGATAAGATGAAGGGTAAAAACAACTTCCTCATTTCATACTCCTTTCTTTAGTAGCCTGAATATAGAGACTTTCAAATACCAGTTTCCCTCTGCCTTTTGTTAAACGTTCTTAATCCGACTCACCAAAACAGACCGAACTGTATTAAATTTTGAGATTATTGTCAATACAAATGATTTTATTTACTTTTTGCGCGGGAATATCGAACAATCCGATTCCAGGATAGCAGAGGCCTGCGGTTGCGGCTTTGGAATCCCAATCTCGAATAGAG
>CBDVBL010000415.1:0-2470 GCA_965372205.1 uncultured bacterium | reverse complement strand
CATAAAACATGTGGCCAGAATCAAAACGCCTCTTCTAATTATTCATTCCGAGCAGGATCTGCGGTGTCCCATCGAGCAGGCCGAGCAGCTATTCGTATCGCTCAAGAAGCTGAAACGGAAAGTCGAAATGGTACGTTTTCCCGGCGAGCCACATGGCCTTTCACGTTGCGGCCGCCCCGATAGACGAATGGTGCGCCTGGAATGGATTCTGAAATGGTTTGACAGATATCTGAAGGGGAAGAAGTAAAGGCGTTCGGGGCGTTTCCCGGAATCATACATAGAAAGTTCTCCTCCGGCAAAATTGCATTGTTTTTCTGCCGGTCTGTTTCCCGGTATTAAAATCTGTTGCTAAGTATAAGTATTATTTTTAAATTGTCGATATGAGCCATTGAGTGTAACTTATTTTCGTTATTAATATTATGGCTGTTCTACGAGAGGAGAAGAAGGCCATGGCAGACACCAGTAATCTCGTAACCGTATCTGATGAAACCAGACGGTTTGAGCCGTCGGACGAATTCCGCCGGAAAAGTCATATGAAATCTCTTGAGGAATACAAGAAACTCTATCGCCGCAGTATCGATGACCCCGAGACATTCTGGGGAGAGATAGCCGAGGAACTTCACTGGTTCTCCAAATGGGATAAAGTCTTGAATGCTTACGATGGAGTGTTTTATAAATGGTTCGAAAACGGTAAAACCAATATCGCTTATAACTGCCTTGACAGGCATCTGCAATCATCCATCCGCAATAAGGCCGCCTTAATCTGGGAGGGCGAGCCCGGCGATCAGCGAGTACTGACCTATTGGGATCTGGCCCGCGAGGTCAATCGGTTTGCCAATGCCCTGAAAGGTCTTGGTGTCAAGAAAGGAGACAGGGTTGCCATATATCTGCCTATGATACCCGAACTTGTCATCAGTATGCTGGCTTGCGCTCGGCTGGGACTGGTCCATTCCGTAATCTTTGCCGGTTTCTCCGCTGAGTCCATTCGCGACCGGGTTTTAGATTGTCAGGCGAAAATCATAATCACCTCGGATGGAGGCTGGCGACGGGGAAAGGTCTTGCCATTGAAAAATATCGTCGACGAGGCTCTTGCTGATTGCGACTGCGTCAGCGATGTCGTAGTCGTTCGCAGATCGGATCATAGCACCTTTCCATGTCATATAAAAGAGGGACGCGACCACTGGTATCACAGGATCGTCGACGGCGTCTCGATGACCTGCCCGGCTGAAGAAATGGACAGCGAGGATATGCTGTTTTTGCTCTATACCAGCGGGACCACCGGCAAACCCAAGGGAGTTATACATACCACGGGTGGCTATATGGTCTACACCTATTTAACTATGAAATTTGTTTTTGATATTAAGCCTGAGGACGTTTTCTGGTGCACCGCCGATATCGGTTGGGTTACCGGGCACAGCTATCTGGTCTATGGACCGCTTGCCAACGGCGCAACCTGCGTGATGTATGAGGGTACTCCGGACTGGCCGGATCGAGGGCGGTTCTGGGAGATGATCGAGAAATACGGAGTCAATATTTTTTATACAGCGCCAACTGCAATCCGGACTTTTATAAAGTGGGGTAGCAAGTGGCCGCAAAAATTCGACCTTGGTTCACTTCGGCTTCTGGGAACCGTGGGGGAACCCATAAATCCGGAGGCCTGGATGTGGTATCACAAAAATATAGGTGGTGAAGCTTGCCCGATCGTCGACACCTGGTGGCAAACTGAAACGGGCGGTATCATGATTACACCACTGCCAGGTTGTATCACCACCAAGCCGGGTAGTGCAACTCTACCCTTCTTCGGAATTGAAGCTGATGTTTTAACCGAGGATGGTCAACCCGCAGACGCCGGCTTACTTGCCATCAAGAAACCATGGCCCGGAATGCTTCGGGGGATCTATGGCGACCCCGACCGATACAGACAAACTTACTGGTCCAAATGGGACGGCATTTATTTTCCCGCCGACGGTGCCAAGAAAGATAAGGATGGCTACTTCTGGATACTTGGACGCGTCGATGATGTCGTTAACGTATCCGGGCACAGAATCGGCACTGCCGAGCTTGAGAGCGTCTTCGTTGAACATGAGGCGGTTTCGGAATCAGCGGTTATCGGAGTGAAGCATGAAATCAAGGGCCAGGCGCTGGCGGCATTCGTCACGCTGTGTGACGATGTAAAGATGCACGAGGAACTGGAAAATGAGCTTGCGGAATGGATCAAGACGAAGATAGGCAAATTCGCCGTGCCTGAGAAAATCATCTTCACCGCTGATCTTCCAAAGACACGCTCCGGGAAGATAATGCGAAGGCTCTTGCGCGATATCGCCGACGGCTCCGCATTGGGCAATATAGCTACACTGGCCGATCCCACCGTGATAGATTCCTTAAAAGCCAAATACGAGGAGGATTAACCAGAGCCGCCCGCAGGTCTCACTTCATATTTCCTGGAGCTATACCCCTCCAATGCCGAGTG
>CBDVBL010000414.1:0-2475 GCA_965372205.1 uncultured bacterium | reverse complement strand
TCATATATTGTTGTTTCAAGCAAGGTTTCCGACAGAGTTGCCATAGTCTATACTCGTCCCGTGGAAAACAACACTCAGTGGAAAAACGATGTTATCTATATAGAATCGGAGAATGGCATTGACTGGGATTTCCGTCACGGCAGGGTTAATATAACAGAATACGGTCAGGATGGAGATTCTCTTTTCGCTTACACCGATGTTGCGGCGATATATGATTATAACGACAATCTCCAGATAGTCTGGAACGCGCTTTATGTCGGTGAGGAGAATGTTTATTATCCAGTATTCCTATATCACTACTCTTTAGATGAGCGCTATGATGATAATAACGAGCGACCGCCCATGCCGAGGACTATTACTCAAATAGCCGTGTCGGATACTCTCGGGCCTGATTGCGATGCCGGTGCATGGAACCTTCCAATCTGCAAAATGTCTTTAGCGTACAGCCCGGATGATTATTATTATAGCGAACGCCTGTATGTAATATATACGCGCTTTAGCCCGTATGATTGCTCCGCAAAAGGATTTGCTAACGGTGATATTTTTATGCAATCTCTGGTTTATCAATACCCCTATTGGTCAGATCCTGTGAATTTAACCGATAGCCCTTCGCCGGATTGCCAGCCGGGGGAATGTGATTCTGACAATTGGGCGTCCATTGCGGAGGCTATAAACGGTACTCTACACATTACATATATTAACGACAAGGATGCTGGTGCAGTTATTTTTGGGGAAGGTGCAATTACTGATAATCCCGTAATGTACCTCATGGCTGATATTTGGTGGACGGAAGTGGAAGATGAAGAAGATAAACCTGCTGCTTTTCGGCTTGCCTCCAATTCGCCCAATCCATTTAACGCTAAAACCACCATCAATTTCTCGCTCTCGGAGGCGGCGAATGTAAAACTCCAGATCTTCGACATCGCCGGGCGGCTGGTGGAGACTCTGGCTGATGGTCAATTTGCCGCAGGTGAAAACTTGGTGACCTGGGATGCAACAGATCACCCCAGCGGGATCTATTTTGCCAGATTAACCGCTGGTGGTGTAAAGAGTTCCATGAAACTCGTCCTTTTGAAATAGTCGCTGTTCGACGTTCTTCTGCATAAGACTAATAAGTCAAAAAAACGGCCCCATTTCCGGAATAAATGCGTATAATACGGCATGCCGGAAGACGCGCAAAATCAGCCGGATTACCGCAAATACTTGGACCCCGCCGTCGTCAGCAAGCTGGCATCCATAGAGCTCAAGGCCAGGCTGGTGGTCGAGGGTTTCATAGTGGGGCTTCACCGCTCCCCGTATCACGGTTTCTCGGTGGAGTTCGCCGAGCACCGGCAGTATATGCCGGGCGATGATTTCAGGCATATCGACTGGAAAGTCTACGGCAAATCGGATCGCTTCTATATCAAGCAGTTCGAGGAGGAGACTAACCTCAAGGCCTACATATTGCTGGACGCCTCCAGATCCATGGGCTACAAATCCGATGGCATCTCCAAGCTGGAGTATGGCTCATACCTGGCGGCATCGCTGGCTTACCTGATGCTTCGCCAGCAGGATGCCCCGGGGCTATTAGTTTACGACGAGAAAATCCGGTCATATATTCCGCCCCGCGGGGCTCGATCTCATATTACCCCCATCCTGAAACGGCTGAGCGAAACAGAGCCATCCAATAAGACCGACGCCGCATTGGCGTTTCATGAACTGGCCGACCGGATCAGGCGTCGGGGGCTGATAATAGTCATCTCCGATCTCCTGGACGACCCGGATAGGTTTCTTCTGGGGCTGAAACATTTTCGTCATCGCCAGCATGAGGTCATCGTTTTCCAGATCCTTGATCCTTACGAGCGCAATTTTGCATACGGGGCCGAGGCCAGATTCAGGGATATGGAAACGGATCGAGAGCTTCTGACCGATCCCTGGCAGATCAGGAAGGATTACAAAGCGAAATTGGAAGAATATCTCGACAGAATCTCTCGCGCCTGTAGAGATTCACGGATAGATTATCATCTTCTGGACACTTCTATCCCCTTTGATCGGGCGTTGTTTGGCTATCTGGCCAAGAGATCAAAATTGGGTTGACGTAAGAGATTTTCCGTATATATTGAAAAAGAAAGTACTTCTACCGATACTTAAAATGAGGAACCGAATTGTGAAAAATTGGATCTTGACAATAGCTTTAATCCTGGGGATAAACGGCGGCTTGTTTGCCGCCCCCAAGATACTCGTTCCCGAAAAATCATGGGATTTCGGACACGTGCCGCAAAACAGTGTTCTGACACATGACTACTGGATAAAGAATATCGGCACCGATACTCTGATAATCATAAAAATCAGGCCGGGGTGAGGCTGCACTAGCGCGCCGGTGAGGAAAAATCGACTGGCACCGGGAGATTCCACGGTCGTGGAATTGACGTTTAATACCAGGACCTACAAGACCAAGATTAATAAGGCTGCAACTATTAACACAAATGATCTCCC
>CBDVBL010000413.1:0-2487 GCA_965372205.1 uncultured bacterium | reverse complement strand
TCTATGAACGCGGCTCCGATTATCATGCCGGTCTGTATCTTGCCCGCGGCCTCAGGTTGACGTCCCATTGCTTCCATAGCGGACCCAACCGCCCTGCCCAGACCAAGGCCTGAACCGACGGCGGCAATTCCCACCGCTAAGGGCAACAGAAATCCTACGGAAGTTGCAAAATCCATCTATTCCTCCTTTAGTGACTCTCCTCTTCGTGATGAGACATTAATGAAAAATATATTGTCGCCAAAAGTGTAAACACCAGAGCCTGTACGAAACTGGTCAGCAGCGCTAGGAATATAAACGGCAGATGAAGCGGTATTCCCACAGGCAGGTGCATAAAGCTCATTATTGCTACGCCTAACGTAGCGAAGATAGCCAGAAGCATATCCTCGCCCGATATATTTCCAAAAAGACGCAGAGAAAGCGAAACCGGCCTGGCCAGCTCGCCAATGATATGCAGGGGCAAATTCAACGGTACCAGACACCATTCTACGACAGATTTAGGCGAACCCATCATGTGAAAGATATATCCCAGAATGCCAAAATTCCTGATACCCGTAAACTGCACATAAAGAAATACGCAGATAGCCAGCCCCAATGTCGTGTTCAGCTTGGATGTGGATGAAAACATGCCGGGTATCAAACCAAATACATTCATGCAGAATATGTAAATGAAAAGGGTGCCGAGAAAGGGAACATATTTATAGCCCTGCTCGCCTAATACCGTTACCACCATGTTGCTCAAGCCCTCGACCACCCACTCGACGAAGTTTTGTAGCGGTCCCGGAATTAGAGATCGTTTGCGATAGGCGGCGATCGCCAGAATCGAGAGTATCGTCCCCACGACAAGCGAGAAAACAACGATTCGGAAATCAAAAAGAAACTGGGTGAAATCGCTATGGATATAGTGATTCAATATTTCGATGATATTTGGAAACTCCGGACTGAGAGCTGCGGCCGCCTCCGCTCCATGTTCCGCTGCGTTTGCGGCATGCTCCGAAACATGGCCAGCCACATTTGAAACAGTATCAGCCGCCTCATGACCTTGTTCATTTGCAGAGACCAGGATAGAGGAATGAAGATTATTCATGCTTTAGTTTCGTTCGCTTTCACCTTGTTATCCAGGCCCAGATACAACCGTCCCAATACCTTCAAAACCATAACTATCAAGATCCCTGAAAAACCCCACAACAACCCACCGAAAGGCAAGTAATTCCAGGTAATAAGCAAATAGCCAATACCATAGAGAACGGGCAATTTGACGAATAATACTATTAAGCCAAGCGATAGGTTCTTCCTGCGGGGAGTCAGCAGGCTGACAACTATGAACCTGATAGCCAGAAGATTCAAGCATCCCCAGAGGGCGCCGAGAAGCACCGCCAGAGCGAAGTTCATGCTAATGTATAAAGCAAAAAATGGAAATACAATAGCTGCGAGTATTAAAGTCGACTTGATTACTCTGTCAATGAACCGTAAGTCCACCTCAACCCTTGTCTTCCTTCACGATTTCCTTGATAAGCCTGTATGTCTCTACACCACCTGCAGCCACGCCAAATAGCAAAAAAATCACTGTCATCATGCGTTCAGTCCCCAGCAGTCGATCCAGGTAATGCCCGATAAAATAACCGACTGCAGGAGCTGCCAGCATAATAATCGGGATCGAGGTCGCCAGCGCCATCTGCCGGTACCCCGACTGCCTGCTATTCCGTTTTTTAGAACTACTGGATTTCGGCGACACGCTTCCTCATCCTAAAACAGTCGGAAAATATAGGCCAATTAATCATAGTGTCAAGTCAAAATATCATCCCGTAACGACAATTAGCAGAAATTAACTGTCCAGATCCCTGGGAGCAGGGCCATCGTATTCATAATTTGCCCGACCGAGATTTCTCATCGGCTTCTCTCGGGTTCGTTCTTCGAATGCCTGAGCCACGAGCCCGACTGTACGCGATATAATGAAAAAACCCTTACCTAACTTCCAGTCGAATCCCATATCGGATATAACCGCCGCTATGGCGCCGTCAACATTTATGGGGAGCGCTTTCCCTCTCTTCGCGAAAACCTTTTCCACCGCTATAGCAAGGTTCTGATGCTTTCCCGAGAAATTCAACTCGGTCGCCATCTCGAACAGTCTGACGGTTCGAGGATCTGTTTTATGAAGCCGATGCCCGAAGCCCGGCATCCGCATATTGCGCGACGAGAGATCGTTCAAAAGCTCCTGCGCGATATCATCAGATTCACCCTGTCGCAATGCCCATTCCTGAAGTATCCTGGCACATTGTTCAATGGCTCCTCCGTGAGTGTCTCCTATCGTCAGGATCCCGGCGGCAACAGCAGCATTGAGCGGATTCCCCCCCGAAACTACTGTTCGGGCTGCCAGCGATGAGGGCGCCGTAGCGCCGTGGTCTACGGAACTGGTCAGGATTGCATCCATCATTCTGGCTTCGGCCGACGTGGGCAACTCGCCTTTCAAGACTAAATAGACGATATCTG
>CBDVBL010000412.1:0-2511 GCA_965372205.1 uncultured bacterium | reverse complement strand
AGCGATGCAATATGCGAACGGGAGCGAGTCGCGCAGGAATCTCCAATTGGGGCGATATCTCACAATCAGAAGAGCAATGGCCACGGCAATAACCACTGCGAAGACCCGCTGGACGTCGCCGATGAACACGTTCGGCACGTGACCCTGCGATTTGAAAAAGTAATAGGCCCCGGCGGTGAAATAAACCATCGGCCCGAAAAATACCAGCGCCAGGAACTCCTCGATCCTCAACCTGAAGATCCAGGCATACCAGCGGGCGGCTGGTCTTGCTTGCGAGATCGTTTCATCGGTTCGGGCTCCCACTCTTTCCGCAATCGACCTGCACATGGATCGGTATATATATTATATTCCCCCCATCCGAACAATGGGAAATTGAACGCCGTTGCCGTTGAATGTCTTGACAAATGACGACTATTTCATACATTTATCTTAGAACCTCCGCCATGGAGTTATTTGAGATGAGAGTCCTTAAAGCTTGTCATGTTTGTATTGCCGCCCTATTTATATTATTGGCACCGCATAGCCATGCCCAGTGGACCGAGCCCATAAGAATAGCGGAACATCTCCGCAGCCCGAGGATCGTTGCTGTGGGTGATACTCTGCATGTGGTGGCAACTTCAGGAACTGATATTTACTATATGAGATCAAATGGAATGGGCGGAGACTGGACAGACCCTGTTTGTCCGGCGGATACATTTTATGGTTCACATATGCCTGATATTGCCCATTCCAATGGTTATCTTCACTTAGTCTGCAAATTATATTTTGAAGAAGAAAGAAATCAGATTTTTCATTTTTTGAGCATTGACGGCGGTCGTACCTGGAGCGAACCAACCCAGCTATTTGAAAACGATAGCGACTGGTTGAAATACCCTCACATTGTAGCGCTTGGAGATACGCTTCTTGCAACAGCCGTAAATGGAAACTCGCTTTTGGCCTTAGTCAGCTTTGACAGGGGGGAATCCTGGAATGAAGAATCGCACGTCGATTATGGTGGCTACTATAGCCTCGACCATAATCCTCATATTCTTTATGCCAATGGTCGAGTACATATAATTTATCAATTGGGGGTTCCTGGTGACTCTACCGGGATAGAAATATATCATCGTTATAGCGATGATTATGGTGAAACCTGGTCGGAGAGAAACCATATATCAACGCCGGAGCATTGGCAGGAGGGAAAGTATGGTCAGGCTCCCTCTGCCTGTGCCGATTCGGACGGCAATATTATGGCTTTATGGTTCGATTATAAATATGGCAGCGAATGCGGCATTACGGGGGATATCCTTGGGCGCGTCAGTACCGATAACGGTGAGACCTGGCTTTCTGAGACCCGGCTTACAGATACTCAAACCGGGTCTGGATCAACTTGCCTTGTGCTGGATAATAAGCTGTATGCTATCTGGATGGACCATTATCCCGAAGGATGTTTTGAGCCCAAGCTGATGTATTCGGAGTCTGATGATTGGGGCAGATCCTGGAGTCAACCGGAAGTGATAACGGGACCTGCGGAAAGGATTGAGTATAGCCCTCATCTTATTTATGGCACCCATACGAGGGATACCACATTCCATTGCGCTTTCTGGGCATCGTTGCCGGATGGATCGCACGATCTCTTTTATTTCAGGAGCCGAGAGCCTACAGGAACATGCGATGCAGATGTAATATCATTGCCTTCGGGAATTTCCTTAACAGCATATCCCAATCCATTTAATTCATCCACGATGATAAACTTCAGCAACCCGGAAGGAGATGATACAGAGATCGAGATTTTCAATCTGCTCGGTCAGAAAATCAGATCGTTTACAATTGAGGATGTAAAAAGGGGACAAATAGTCTGGGACGCCCGTGATGCCCTGGGAAATAAAGTTTCATCCGGAATCTATTTCGCCAAGGCAAAGACTGGTAATAATTATGCTGCTATAAAATTACTGTATATGAAGTAAAGAACAGTTATGTCATTCCCGCGGAAGCGGGAATCCAGAGGGTGCGGATGCGGGGAATTGATGCCGGATCAAGTCCGGCATGACAAAAAGACGATTCCCAATCGGGTCCCACGGATCTGTAGGGTCGGGAATGACATCGAAAGCCTGTTCATCAATCCCTCGAAGTCTCTCAATCATCGACAATTAAGGCTCCATAAGATCATTTTTCATTTGCGCGATTCCCTGATCATGATATATATTCCCGCTCAATGAAAAGCTTACGTTTCGGTATCGATGTCGGATCGGTATCCATTTCCGCCGCCATCCTCGATGACAATTTCGATATTGTCGAATCAATCTATGTCCGTCATAGAGGCAACCCGATAGACTGCGCCACATCTCAGCTTGCGAATCTGAACGATAAATACCCGGGGCTGTCGCTATGGGGCTTCACGGGGGGCGGCGCGGCGCAGCTGGCTAGATCGCTGGGCGCGCCCTATATCAATGAATTCTCCGCCATCAGCGCGGCAGTGGGCAAGCTCGTACCCGACGCTCGTACCATTTTCGAGATGGGCGGCCAGCAGGC
>CBDVBL010000411.1:0-2514 GCA_965372205.1 uncultured bacterium | reverse complement strand
GTTCGGAAGGCATGGCGTTCCGGTGCAGAAGATCGGGGAGACCGGCGGCGATAGCCTGAGGATCGCATCCGGTGTCGGATCGCCCGACAGGATACCGATACGCCCGGCGAACGATACCCCGAAGCGGACAAATTTGATCGATTTGCCCGTCGCTAAACTGAGAGATATCTACGAGGGCGCTATTCCCGCCTACATGGAACATATCAGCCAGGCGGAGCTTGTCCTAGCATTGCGGTAGCCTTTACAGGCCCGCCTTTTTCTTGACAGATAAATATAGACAATTATATTGATTTATAGAAAAGGAGCTTCATCTATGGATCGCAGGCTATGAGACGGAGTTTAATCGCAATCATTATGTGCAATTTATCTTTTCTCTACAGCTACAGCTATGCCCAATGGACCGAGCCGGTGCGGATAGGCGCGCCCGGAGGCGTTCTTTACCCGCAAATCCTGGCCCAGGGAGATACTCTGCATGTGGTTTACTCCAATAACTACCAGGGATGGAAAATCGGCTATGTGAGAAGTACGAACGCCGGTGACAGTTGGACCGATCAGCAGGTCTTATCAGACGATTCTTCAGAAACCGTATTCGTCAGGATTTTAGAAAACGGGCCGAGGCTGATGGTGTTATGGAGAAACAACTACTACTACGGGGGTTCAAGAAGCCGGAATATAGGGTATAATATTTCCGATGATAATGGCCTTGCCTGGTCAGGCCCCCAATATGTTCTTGACCCCGGCTGGAGTCACATTCTCTATTTCAGCGCCTCTGGCAACGGGCCTAAGGTAAATGTTATACTGAGCAGTCGAATAGATCACGATCTTGTATTTTTCAATGTCAGGAGCACCAATTTTGGCCAGAGCTGGTTGGAACCGGTGGAGCTTTTCAGGGCGGTGCAGTCAAGCTTAACGGATCAGGCGAGTTTCAATAACATGGTGCATTACGTTTGGGGCGGAAGGTTTAACTGGGAAAGTAGATGGGAAACGTACTACGTCAGGAGCACAGATGAGGGCATCAGCTGGTCTGAAAACATTGCATTAAGCGAGGAAGACCAGTACCATTCATACTCCCCTTCCTTGTGGGCCGACGAGCAGGGTTTTTTGGTATCGTCGTGGTTTGATTACAAGTATTCTCCCTATTTTCTCACAGGAGATATTTTGCTCAGACAGAGTGCGGATAGCGGTAATACCTGGCTGGCCGAGCAACAAATCACACGCAATCATCTGGCCATGGGAGGATCAGATGTTGTTTCCGACGGAGACACAATAAATATAGTGTGGGAGGATATGGGAGAGGGCCTTGACGGTCGGAGCATTTATTATAGCCGAAGCGTTGATTTCGGAGCAAGTTGGAGTGAACCATTTTGGCTTGACGGCACCGATGACGACTCATGGAATCCGGCGTTAGCCATGTCCAACAGTAGCGTTTATGTCGTATGGGCGGAAGAACGGGACGATCCGGGAATTGGTCTCTATTTTTCCCGATATCGAGATCAAACCGATATTATTGATGAAGATATCATTAAACCGGGGCTTGAGATGCTGCAGGCTTATCCCAATCCATTTAATTCGTCTACCATAATAACCTATAACAGGTTGGAAGGAGGCGAGATAGAGATCTATAACATTGTCGGGCAAAAAATCAGGTCAATCAAACCGGTCACAAAGGAGGGAAAAATCATATGGGACGCCCGTGACGCCCTGGGAAATAAAGTCTCATCCGGAATCTATTTCGCCAGAGCGAGAAACAATAAAAATTTTGTCTCTATAAAATTGCTGTATTTGAAATAGGCGTGCTCATGTCATTCCCGCGGAAGCGGGAATCCAGGGGGGAGGCAGGGTTCATGGATGCCGGATCAAGTCCGGCATGACAAAGAGATGATTCCCGATCGGGTCCTACGGATCTGTAGGATCGGAAATGACACCGAAAACAAGTATCATTGCGAGGAGCCCCGCCTTGCGGGACGACGAAGCAATCCCTGAATCAATAAATATAATATAGATTGCCTCGCTTCGCTCGCAATGACCGTAAACGGTGTCTTTCATTTCGTTGCTTCGGGGAGGACGACAGATGCCTTTCTGCGAGTCACGGCTTGCCGTGACCGCCATCGGCTATCACGGTGATGGTATACATGACTCGCTTTTTTGCTTCCCATCTGGCTTTTCAACTCGGCGGCTGGAATGTCGATAAGGTTGATATATTATGAAAAAAAGAACCTACACCCAGGACGTTTACGCCGAGGGTCACCTGGTCGATTCCGGCGTCATGTCGGCAATACTGGATCTCATCATCAGGTCCGGCGGGAAATTCAAGATAAAATCGTTCGAGATGGGGCGAACCAATACCGAGCCGACCAGAACCACCATCTCTGTTTCAGCCTCCACGTCAATGCTCTTAGAGCATATCATATCACAGCTTCACCTGCACGGATGCGTGGTCAGGGAGGACTCGCCGGCTTCCACCCTACCGGCTCCCAAAAATTCCTGCGCCCCGGATAATTTCTATTCTACCAC
>CBDVBL010000410.1:0-2543 GCA_965372205.1 uncultured bacterium | reverse complement strand
AGCGCCTCTTCTCTCGGGAATTCGGACAGTCCGCTTGCCAAAAATTGTTTTATGCCCGAGGATAAGACTATAATTGTCTTAAGGTTGTTCTCTATGGCGGAAACATGTGCTGCCTTATCGATGCCAACGGCGCCCCCTGAAATTATGGGGACATCATAACCGGCCAATCCTTTGATTATTTTTTCCACCAGATGAAAGCCTTCATTTGAGGCTCTTCTTGAACCGACGATGGCTAAACCCTGCTGTGAAAGCAGTTCTCTATTTCCATAAACGAAAAGTAAGGGTGGCGTATCGATGTTAAGTCTTTCAGTGAGCGTTTCAGGATAATCGTGAGAGTTTACAGAAATAATCTCAACATCGGCTTCAATCAGGGAATCGAACTCGACCATCGCTCTGTCGCCATCAACATCTTTTAAGGCCTGGCAATCTCTATCACTCAATTCAGGCAAAAGCGTTCGCATCTGCGATACGTCCATTTTTAAGAAACCGACAGACCCAACATCAACAATATCTTTTGTTTTCATAATTCTATTAATTTTTCTTGGCCCTATTCCATTAGCACAAAAGAGCCTATAGATATCGCACTCGGAGATTGCCATTATCTTTTGGCCCTCGTTCTTGTAATAGTCAAAACATATATCGATCTAACGCCAGCCTCTCCTCGCAGCGCCCTGGCGCCTTCATTGAGAGTCAGTCCTGAACGGTAGAGATCATCGAACAGGAGGACTGTTTTATGCTCGAGTTTTCTTGATCTCACGGTGAACATATCTTTCACCAATTCTGCCCTTTGTCGAAAATCCTCTATTTCTTTCATTGGTGGAGACCGTTTGGCCATTCTTATGATTCTTGTGTCAACCGGCAGGCCTGTCAGTTTTCCTATCCTCTTACCGATTGAGCGAACGGGTTGAAAAAATAGTCGAAATGTCGATGGCGGAATTGTTACGATATTATCGATCTTCTCGATGATTCCCTTTTCATCAAGAAACTCGACGGCTATGGCAGCAAGTTTTCGGGCCAGCCACCATTCGCGTCTGTATTTCAATCTGTAGAGAATCTCCCCGATTGGCGTTCTTAGAGTATCATAACTGCCCTTTGATTCGCTATAGCGACTTGAAACCGTATGAAAATCCAGTGCCCATCCAGCAATCCAATTTCCCTTCAATTCTTGGCTGTTTATGGCTATCATTTTGATATGTATGATATTTGAGACTTTATCTTAAGTCAATAGTATAAGCAGATAATGTCGGAAACTATAAGCAGCAGTAAATACAAAACTGGGAACCCCCGGCTCCTTGTTTGATCAAGCCCTGATGTCCTGAATATCAGATAATCCGTTCTATCTTGCGATCGGCGAAGGAGAAATACCGCTGGACCTCGTAATGCTTCCTGCCATCGACCATCACTACCGGATAGATAAGATAATTAAGAGGATCCGAAAGCCCTTCCACTTCGAGTGTTATATCACGGCCGATGGTGAATGCCACCCGGTTTTCATCGAGGCTGCCGAAGAAGAATTCGGTTTTCTCCGGATTCTTGCTGGCCTCGGAGGCGTCCACCGGAACCCAGCCTAACTCATCGGTGTAGAATTCCGCCCAGCAGTGGTATCCTGCTATCTCGCCCTCTTCTCTATCCTCCGGCAGCGGAAATCCCATCACGAACCTGGCGGGTATGCCGCTGGCGCGGACCATACCGATGAAAAGCGAGTGAAAATCGGTGCAGTTACCGGCCCTGGCATCGCAGGCATAGACGGCATCCCCGCGACCCCAGCCGACCCCGCTTTTATCGTATGTCATCGTGGCGACGATATTGTCATATATGGCGCGGGCCTTCTCCAGATCGGTCATACCGTCTTTTACAACCTTTTTCTTCTCCTCCAGGATGGCGCCATCCAGCGGGATGAGTATATCCGGCGAGAGGAAGCGCTTCCGCATCGGCTCCGACGGTGTGTCCCTCTCTTTTTGTGAGCCGTCCAACGCAGAATAGTTTTTCCGGTTGGCCAGAAAAGTCATTTTGGCCTCGAAGCCTTCGCCCACAGATTCACCGTCTAAGTCCATCCTTATAATCTTGTTGCCGTATTCGCTGTCGGTTATGTAAACATAGGGATACGGGCTGTCAATTTCGATATCCGAGATAATCTGGTGATCATCCGATTGCGGAACAGGTATCAATACGCTGACGTTTTCGGCGTCGGCAGGTATGTTGCTCACCTCCACCATATAGGTAAACTTGATGGTCCTGCTGGAATCGCCGGTGGAGAATGATTTCGTTAAAATACCGTATGCAATTACACCCGCAACCAGGATAGAGATAATTATTAACGTTCCTTTCACCTTCATCGCTCGCACCTCTCCGTCAAAAGCCTGCTTTTCCAATTTCGATTCTTGAACAAGCTCATTACCCCGAAAGTTCCGATCGGAGGATACGAATCAGCGGGAAGACTTAACCTGATTGTAAGAGCATTTTTCTGGACGATTATCATGCCTCTTTCAAGTACCAACCTCTATACCGCCCTCATGTACCGGGATTCTCTGATGGAACGGGGG
>CBDVBL010000409.1:0-2561 GCA_965372205.1 uncultured bacterium | reverse complement strand
GCTGATTCCGAGAGGCATACCCCTTGTATTTAAGAAATAGCAGTCAGCGGAATCTTTTCTATACAGGATCATCGGGTTATGTCCGGCTGAGGCGTAGGATATGGTCCTGTTCTTGGAATCAAGAGTTATGAGAAATATCGTGATAAACATTCCCTTTTTAACATCATCCGCAACGAACTGATTAACTCTGCTCAAGATGTCTGTAGGAGAGAAGTTTCCCCGGGATTCAAGTCGGAGAGCGGTTCGGATCATTGTCATGACCAGCGAACCGGGAACGCCTTTGCCGGAAACATCGGCAATAATGACCCCCAGCGTATCATCGTCGATTTGAACAAAATCGAAATAATCGCCGCCGACATCTTTCGCCGCCCGGTATATGGTGGCGATGTCGTATCCTTCGATTTCAGGAAACTGGCGAGGCAAAAGCGCGTGTTGAATTTCCTGGGCGACCTGCATCTCCTTCTGGAGCCGTTCCTGTTCAACCACGTTCTCCTGAGCTTTTTTGAATTTCGTGGTGATCTCGTTAAAGGCCCTGGCGATCTCCGAAAACTCGTCGGTGCCTTCCACCGGCAGAGTGCGGTCGAGATTGCCATCCCCTATGCGCAGGACGCCCTCGGTGAGCTTTTGTATAGGCTTCACAAAGTAGTTCGAGAGCAAAAAGACAGCGATGAATCCTGCAATAAGTCCCGCCATGGCGATCAGGAAAAGCCCCTTTCTGGCCTGCGAGACTCCCTCTTTTAACGGCGCCTCCATCAGGCCGAAATAGACATATCCTACTATGCTGTTGTTAAGCCTTACGGCCGTTTTGTAATGAAAATTCCTTTGTCCGATGAGGTCTTCAACAGCAAGATCGCTATTATAATGCGACTCCGACAGGGCGGCATATTCTGTCAGGAAATTCTTGGGATTCTTCGGATCGGCGATAATAATACCCGCCGTATCCGTCACAAGTATATACGAAAATTGATCGCTATTAGCCGAAAGCCATCTGGAGGCTGACGTGGAGAGATCGAGGTCTCGCATGACTATTTTATCGCCGACATCGGATACGAATGAATTCATAACATCCGAGGCGCCCCGAAAAAATCCCGCGTAAGCTCCGTCCGACGCTCTATTATCGAAATATAGAAATACGCTGGCCACGATGGCGAATACCACCAACGAAGCCCAGAGTGCGAATTTGACTCTGATTGAAATCCCGCGGGGCCGGACGGTTCTGGCCATTGTTTTGTCAGCGCGTTTTTCCATCCGGAGTTCGTTTTCGCCATCTCGGGCATAATATTCTACCGAATCCATCATTTTGCGGATCAGGTAGAGCCCCAGCCCGCCTTTTCGGCCGGTTTTTATGTAGCGATCGAGATCCGGAGTCTCCGAATGATCATAGTCGAATCGGCGACCCGTATCAAAAATCGAGAAAACCACTCGCCCGGGATGGAACGCGATCTTGATTCTCAGCGTACCGGGACCATACAAATACGCATGACGGATGACGTTGGTGCAGGCTTCCTCGATCCCCAGAAGCACGCTGTTTATATCCTTTGTCGAAAGATCCGAATCGGACAATGCATTCTTGATACTTCTGCGGATATCCTCGAGTTGTCCCTCCTCGGCGGGGAAACTCATGAATATTTCTTTTTGCGGTTTTTTCGCCATAGCCTATACCGACCCCATCCTCTAATGATTTTAAGGCCAATTTCGGCTTAAGTAAAGCCTATTCTTGGGAAGTCCCGCGTTCGGTGGCCAGCCTCTGCTCGGCCTGACTTATATTCTTTTCCAGTTCCGGATTGTTTGGGTAAAACTCTCGCAGGCTCTGCCAGGAGTTCAGCGCCTTTTCGTATTCGCCGACTTGATAGCTTTCGAGGCCGGAAAGATAAATACTCCAGTGATCCGGAGATGATTTTATATCATCGAGGGTTGTAAGCGGCGCCGACTTAGCCCGAGCATCTTTCAGCAACGACGCGATAATCTTATCCTGCGGCTTTAATTCCGCCGCCTGTTTTAGATGACCTACGGCCCGGGCGTATCTGCCATTCTCAATGGCTGTCAAGGCTGCAGTTACCAGATTACCGACCTTCAACTCATTCCTGAGAGCAATGAGCGCATCGGCTGCCTCCGCATCCGTCCGGTCTAACGCCAGCAGGCGATCCCAGGCCGCAATTGCATTAACGTATTCGCCCGCTTCCTGATAGGCCCTGGCAGCATTCCTTCTATCGGTGATTTCATTCTGCCGGGCTTCCCGGGCCGTTTCGAGAAGATCGATAACGGTCTGGTTTCCCGGATCTATCTCCAGGAGCAGGTCATATTTCGATATAGCCTCATTCAAATGCCCTTGCTGGAAATCATTGAGAGCGGATTCAATCCTGCCGGCGATCAGGTCTTTCCGCTTTTGGTCGCCGGCGTCTGCCACGGCCTGATCAATGATGCGGCTCATCATACTATCAGCCATATTACGAGCCTCGGCTGAGTCAACATCCAGGGCTTGCGCTCTTTGATAATGGCGAAGAGCCTTTTGGTATTGCCCCTGATCCTTCAGGCTGTCCGCAGAGGTCATTAGAGTTCTG
>CBDVBL010000408.1:0-2574 GCA_965372205.1 uncultured bacterium | reverse complement strand
CCTCCTCTACTGCAGCTTCCTCGCCAGCACCTCCGTAAGCTCTTTAACCTCCTGGGTCTCGTCTTTGCCGAGCGCTTTGAGGCCGTCGGTCATCATGGTCATGCAGAAGGGGCAGGAGACGCCGATGGTTTTGGCGCCGGTGGCCACCGCCTCCTTGGTTCGGTTTTCATTGATACGTTCGCCGCGGGTCTCCTCCAGGAACATCCGGCCGCCGCCGGCGCCGCAGCAGAACGACCATTCGCCGGTACGCTTCATCTCGATTCTCTTCGCGCCCGGTATGGAATCGATAATATCTCTCGCCGGCTCGAACATCTTATTATGCCGTCCGAGATAACATGAATCATGAAACGTTATCTCGCCCAACCCGTCGCCGGAGATTTTGAGTCTGCCGTCGGCGATGAATCTTGCCAACAGTTCGTGAACATGAAAGACCTGGTAATTGCCGCCGAAATCGCTGTATTCGTTTTTAAAGGTGTTATAACAATGCGGGCAGTTCGTAAAGATTTTTTTCACACCGGCTTCGTTCAGCGTTTTCACATTCGCTTGCGCTTGCGTTTGATAGAGGTATTCCTCGCCCATGCGGCGGGCGGGATCGCCGGTGCAGGTCTCATCCGAACCTAAGATGGCGAACGAAACTCCGGCTTTATTCATTAGTTTCACCGTCGCCTGCGATACCTTGACATTTCTGGCATCCAGCGCGCCCGCGCACCCGACCCAGAAGAGATACTCGGCGTCCGGTTTTTCCGAGATATGTTTGACATCCAGCGCCTGGTACCATTCAGAACGCGCCTTCCGTCCCAGTCCCCAGGGGTCGCCCGCCTTCTCGATATTCTTTAACGCCAGGCCGCCCTCGGACGATATCCGTCCCTCGTTAAGTACCATCGACCGCCGAAGCTCCATCAGCACCGGTATATGATCGATCAAAAGCGGGCAGGCGCGGACGCAGGCATCGCAGGTGGTGCAGTCCCAGATGACGTCCTCGGTGATGACATCCTCGATAAAACGCTCGGCAAAGCCCTCGACTTTTCCCTTAAACAGATACGGGGCCTTTTTCTCGGCATGCTCCCTTAGCTGCATGATAATTTTTTTGGGAGAAAGCGGCTTGCCGGTGTTGTAAGCCGGGCATTGATCCTGGCATCGTCCGCATTCCGTGCAGGAATAACCGTCGAGTAGATGTTTCCATGAGTATTGCTCGATCCTGGTGACGCCGAATTCCTCCACGTCGTCGGCCTCCAGATCGGGAGTCGAAAGCTTGCCATCGGGAGAAAGCCGGGAGAAGAATACATTCGGAAGGGAACTGAATACATGCATATGCTTGGATGCCGGCACATAATTGAGTATGGCCAGGAAGAAAACCAGGTGCCCCCACCAGAAAAGATGAGCGTAAAACATTAATGAATTCTGGGGCAGGCCCGTATTAGCAATCAGACCGGCGAGCAACGTCCCGGCAAAAGCCGACGGCTGGATCACTCCCTGGGCCGCCATGTTGAAGCCATCGGACAATAGATCGAAGACCATCAAACCGGCGATAAGAATCAGGATGATGGCCGGTTCCCAGCCTCGGGCCATCCTCTCGGAGCGCAAAAAATATCGTTTTACAACCGCCAGCAGAATACCCAATAGAACCAGCAGGCTGAACAGATCCACCAGAAACAGAAACGGCTTTTGAAGAAGCCCGCTCAGTAACGGCAGTTCGAAGCCCGGTGAGAATCCTTTGCCGAAGAAATTCAGTGTTGCAAACGATATAATAATGAAACCCCAAAATATCAGAAAATGGGCGCCGCCC
The DNA here is from genome assembly GCA_965372205.1 of uncultured bacterium. Taxonomy (GTDB): domain Bacteria; phylum Zixibacteria; class MSB-5A5; order UBA10806; family UBA10806; genus CBDVBL01. The sequence continues at coordinate 788 of CBDVBL010000408.1, read as the reverse complement.
ATCAGAAGCTGATCTAAAAGACGCCTCTGGCCGAACACGAATTTGAAAAGGCGGCCTAAACGCGCCCCTATACGATCCCATCTTTTCTCCGGGCCGAATGAACGCAGCAGGCGAATATAAAAAAATAATTCGTAGATCAGAATGATCATACTTACGGCCAAAACTATGAAAAATACGATCCTCTCAATCCCCGCCGGGGTTATATCGATAGGTCCTGGCATGATTACCTCTTTCTAAACGAGCAATGGGCTCGTGAATATTTTAACTATCAAATGCATACCAAACCGCCCTGACTCCCAACCGAAGACAGGTTTGATCATATATAAGATTGAGATAGGGGCATGTCAAACGATCTTCGGATAATCAATTTCTCGGAGGGAAAGTCGCCGACCACGGGGCAGAAAGCCGATGCAAAAGAGATTATAATACTGATAATTATGATAATCCTAAGCGCGGGCTTTCATCATTTTAACAAAAGCATCGAGATTCTTAACCAGTAGACGTCCCGAAACGGTGGCCAGAAGTCCCTCTTTTTGAAACCTGCTCACGGTGCGGATCGTCGTTTCCACCGTGGAACCGACAATATCGGCGATGTCCTGCCGGGTGAGCCGGATATTTATCATGATACCGTCATCAGTGGGTGTGCCGTGATTCTCGCAGAGCCTGACAATAACCGCCGCGATTCTGCTTTCAACCTTGGATGATACCAGGGAAATGATGACATCGTGGGCATCCATCAATTTCGCGCCGAGATATTTTATGATCCCCCTGGCAATTCCAGGATATCT
>CBDVBL010000407.1:0-2576 GCA_965372205.1 uncultured bacterium | reverse complement strand
GCGAAGCGGAAGGCGCAAGCCTTAAGGACCCCGGCTTTAGCCGGGGGAATCTATTATTGGATTATTTCGTCTATATAATATATTGAGTGGGATAATAGTCGGAGGCAATGATGGCGAGGCAATTGAATTTTTTTGTTCTATCGGCTGTTTTGCTTATGCCCGTTGCGGCTTATGAACAGGAAATGGCGTTAGACTATCAAGCGCGTTATATCTGCCAGAGCGGAGAACCGGATCATTTGCTGGATGCAATTGGGATTAACGGCAATCGAGCTCTTGTAGCGGGCAACAGGGGATTGGCTCTAATTGATCTCGCGGCCTTACCTCCGGACGGCACAAGGAATTATATAGATCGATTACCAGGACTTAACGCACGTAATCTCTATCTAAAAGACAATACCTACATTTATGTAAACCTCAATCGCGGGGAAAATAGCAGCAGTCCGGGATTTGCAGTAGTGAGATTGAACGAAAATTCACTTCAATATATTACTACAGTTGACGAACCCGGTACATTGTATGAAAAGATGTGTATTGCTGATGATTGGCTTTATGTCGCAGCCCATAGTAAGGGAATAAGAATTTACAGTTTGATTGATCCGGAGAATCCTGAACTTATGGGAAGCCTTGACGAAGGATTCACGGACGCCTGGGCAATAGATGTCGACGGCAATATAGCTTTCGTCGCGGATGGGGGCGGGGGACTAAAAATCGTTGATGTATCTGATAATGCCAATCCGGTTCTGATGGCTGGTGAGAATCCGGAAACCTCGATGGGGACTTCTGAGGATGTATTTTCCCTCAACGGTTACGTCTATGTCGCCGCCGGTGGAGCTGGGGTTGCTGTCTACCAATCGGATGATATCAGTAGCAGATTTATTGTTGAGATAGGGATTTGTGCCAAAGATATTTGCAAAGTGGGCGATTACCTGGCAGTTGCGAATATAGGCGGTTTTGTGGTTCTTGATGTAAACGATCCTGACCAGATTTCAATAGTAGCTCGGGAAATAGCGGCAAGACGCGGCTCCAGTGGTATATTAAGAATTTGTTCGGCCGTGGGTTTTTCCGGAAGCAATTCTATTCTTGCGGCGAATTGGAACTTTGTGGATGTCTATGAATTGAAAAATGCGGATTCGAGCAATCAGCCTGATATCAATTGTAGTCACCAGAGAGTGAGGTTTCCCCCTGGCGGTGGAATCCAAACAGTGACTGTTTACAATAATGGCCGTGGATTGCTTGACATTTCCGGTGTATCGTCATCGCAAAATTCATTTGTTGTAGATTATTCAGGTGGTACGCTCCTGCCCGGGGAGATCGCCGATTTTGACATAACTTATGATGGTTCCTCAAATGGAATTGGCGTAATCCGCATTCATTCCAATGATCCGGATGAAAATCCTTTGCCGATACAGGTGTTTGGCAGAACTCAATTTCTCGATCCCGGTGAACCGGCAGTCGATTTTTCATTGCCTGTTTTAAGAAAAGACCCCCAATCAGGTGAATATATCGAAGAGATTTTTACACTTTCAGAGCATTCTGGTAAGGTCATCTGGTTTCAGGTCTACGGTTCATGGTGACCGGCGTGCCCGCCCGCGGTCGCGGATATGCAAAATACGATAATCACGGAATTTGAGAATAACCCGAACGTACTGACTGTGATTTTCGATGAAGGTGGACGAAACGGTGAAACGCGGGAATGGCTGGAGACCTTCTGGAATAATTATTATCTACGCGGATCGGTGATTTTCGATGAATCAGGAGAGATTTCACAAAATTTCTATGGCCAGCCTAATACAGGGTTACCTTTTGGCAGAGGATTTATAATAAATCAAAATGGCATCATTGCCTTGCCTGCTTTTGGCCATAACCCGGCATTTATTATCGATAAAATTTATGAGCTTCTGGAATCGTCCGAAGAAGATATACCCACATTATCCGAATGGGGTAAGATTATACTGGCGTTACTGTTGCTTGTCGTCGGGACAATTGCTACAGTCTGCAGGAGGAGAATCGCTCAAAATAGAATAGGTTAATCAAGAGCGTTACGATTGCTTGGATAGTGCAGCATTTGGCTGTTGCTCGGTGACGGTTTGACGGCCCTCGTCATGCAGCAATCAGCTGATCGCTTCACATCCGGGCAATGCCCGCAGCCTGCCTCTAAGCCCTGTTCGATCATCGGCCAGACCTGGTATTATCCTCTCGGCGATGAAAGGAGCTTGACAGACTCCACCGGGCGGTTTACGTATATTGGCAATGAGTTTGACGATATGTATGGTTTCACGTCGATTACCACGGAGCAAGTTTTATGGATCCCGCCCGGGGCCGTTTCAAGATCTCCGATCTCGTAACGGGTTTTGTAAATCGGTACAGCCATGCAGGGAAAGACCCGATGAAACAGATAGGCTCTACAGGGATGACGTGGACTAAGCTTCATCATCCATACATACCGGCGGGTTTTATTTTTGCCGTTACAGGTTCCGATATCGACGATCGAGAAATATCTCCGGCGCTATCAGGCGATAAGGGCGTCGTGACATGATTAGAATATTTGATCCCGTGAATAAACGGCGCCATGATTG
>CBDVBL010000406.1:0-2577 GCA_965372205.1 uncultured bacterium | reverse complement strand
TTTTCATGGCATACCTCCATCTATTCAGTTTTAGAGCTTCGCGGGGGGAAGAATCGGGCCGTGCTTAAATATAGGTGCCTGGAGCCATGATCGCAAGGCTTTTTCGGGGTGAAATGGGATGGCCTAAAGCGGTTCGTCTAAGTAAAGGTTCGGGGAAATCAAAGAATATCATTTGATCTCGCATCGGGAATTTCTGATATTAATCCCATGAATTGGCTTATTGCTGGCGTTGCTATAAGCTCCATGGCTCTTGCAATAACATTCTACTGGAGGAAGAAGAGCTTTGCCGCTACTAATTATCCCGAACTAAGACTGTCCGCCTCTTTTCTGTTTTGGGACGGGCATGGCACTTTTATCTCCGGCGAAATCATGAACCTGAGTCCGAATATAACGATCATCGACCTTGAGCCGAAGATCGTGGTTTCCATCCAAAAGCATTGGTGGAATATTATTCCACGCAAAAGCTTCACTTTTGATCTGGGGAAATCCTCGATCCTGAAACCGCTAAACAGTATACCAATCTCTACAAGGAAACATCGAAGCTTAGAAGAGTTTATATTGGATAATTTTTCTTCTATGAAACGAGTTGGGGACAAGGCTATGCTGCAAGAAAATAAATATCCGAAGTATGAACTCATTAGGAATGACCCCCTAAAAATATCTTTGCAGGTAGCATATAAGCCTGCAATTACCGGCACGAAGCGAGTGACAACTACCGAAATCTGGAAGCTAACCCCACATAATGATGGGAGAATCAAAGGGCCAAACATCCTCAGGCACTGGACGACTCAGGATACCCAGGGGAAGAGGTCATCCGTTACCGTTAGATAGGAAAATGCCTCCTTATTCTATGTGTCCGCCCCTTCCTTACAGAACATTCCCAATCCGATTCCATATAAATCTTATCGAACCACTGCGCCGCCGTCGGCTGGACAATGAGCAAGGAAACAATAGAAGCTTTGAAGATTGAAATCAGTCGTCTCACTTCAGACCGTATTTATCCAGTTTGCGGTATAATGTTCTTTCGCCAATGCCCAGGATACGGGCCGCCTTCTTTCTTTTGCCCCCGGCCTCGTCAAGCGCTCTTAAGACCAGTTCTCTCTCGGCATCTTCCATCTTAACGGGCCCGAATTTCGAACCCGTAAATTCAGCGAAACTACCGTCCGCGACCTTTACTCTCTCCATTTCCTTTTCAATCAGCCGCCGCAGAGAATTAACCTCGCCGGTAAGAGCCATTAAGGCCTGCATCATGATCTGATGCTCCGCCGCTTCGGACGTCCGACCCGTTACCACCGGAAGCAACTCGGATCGGGAGCTTCTCTCACGAACATATTGCTCGAAATCCGAGGCCCTTATTCTTCCGGATCGGCTGGTTACTGAAAACGAATCGATAACATTCTTTAATTCTCGAACATTGCCCGGCCAATCATATCGCTGGAATAAGCGTATCGCTCCTGGTTCAATCGAGAGATCGTCGGTTTTCAATTCTTTCTTCCTCAGTGCCAGAAAATAATAAATCAAGGGAGAAATGTCCGGCTTCCTGCTGTTCAGAGGAGGCAGATCGATAGTAACAACGCTTAAGCGATAGTAGAGGTCATCGCGGAAACGTCCGGCAGCGATCTCATCCTGCAACACCTTATTGGTGGCTGCCAGAAGTCGAAAATTGGCCCTGATCTGAACGTTGCCTCCGACTCGGGTGAAACTATGTTGTTCGAGAATCCTCAGGAGCTTGGCCTGAATCTCAAGCGGTATTTCACCGATCTCATCTAAGAATATGATGCCGTTCGAGGCCTGTTCGAATGCTCCTGCTCTTCTTGATACCGCTCCCGTAAAAGCCCCTTTTTCATGGCCGAATAACTCAGACTCAATAATCCCCGGAGCAAGGGCGGCTACGTTCACGGCTATAAAGGGGCTGTCAGGCCGCTCAGAACCCGAATGTATGGCCCTGGCGATAATTTCTTTGCCCGCTCCCGACGGTCCGGTAATGAGGATACTGACATCCGATGATGCCACTTTCTCTACGGTTTCCGCCGCGCCAATAAGCTCGTCCGAACGACCGATAATCCCGCACGATTCGAGGAGCTGCCTATTCCGAACAATCTTCTTATAGGCTGCCACCACGTCTTCAACTTCGACCGGCCAGAATAATCCCTTATCACAGCCCACCTCCTCGGTAATTCCGATGGCAGGCAGTATAACCACTATGATTATCGATGGTTTTTCAAGATAGACACGTTCTATGAGCTTAAACGGCCTCATCCCTGAACGGAGATCGAGGATTAACCCATCCGGCTCGATTTCGTTTAATACCGATGCCAGCCGAATCTCATCGGTAAAGCTCTGCGCTGCCCGCTCGGGAAATGATGCCAGCAATTGATCCGAAAATGACAGGTCATGCGAGAATAAATAAATCATCTCCGCCGTTTCTTCCTTCCAACGGATTTCTTCCTGGGCTTTTCCTCATTCTGCACCAGGGAGAAGTCGGCTCTCCTCTCATCGAGATCGACTTTGGCAACTAATATTCTGACCTTATCACCGAGTTTGAATACCTGTTTACTCCTTCTGCCCACAGCCCTG
>CBDVBL010000405.1:0-2592 GCA_965372205.1 uncultured bacterium | reverse complement strand
CTCTCCACCAGTATCGTCGGTGCCATCCCAGTAAACTAAACCTCCCCGATCCCCGGTTTCCAATCGAAACAGTTTCACCCGCCTGCCCATCAAATCGTAAATCTCAATTGTCAACGGCGCCATATGTGTGGACGGCAATTCGTATCTAATGAGCGTCCCGGAGTTAAAAGGATTGGGATAATTGCTGAGAAACCCGGTTCTGTCGGGCAGGTTGACATTTTCCTCCGGCTCTATCCCGATGGTGGCATCATCAATAATAGTAATCGAAATGGGGCCGTCGCCCATGTTGAACGAGCCCAGCATTTCGCCCGATGGCGAGAGCTTCCAGACCGTATCATCGCCAAAATTACAGGAATAAACGAAGCCCAGAGAATCGACCGCCACCCAGGTCACACCGAGTCCGGATAGTATGGGATTCGATGGACCCCGGATAATACCCCCCGACTGAATATCATAGGAATATATATAGCCGTGGTCAATCCACCCACCGGCCGCCAGATACCCCACCCCCTGAGGCGATATCGCCAGGCTGGCTGGCTGCCCGCCGATCATGACGGAGTCTACTACGGCCTCAGAAACCGGATCGTATATGTATACTGAGCCTTCCACATCAACATAATTACCGGTACAGACGATATGAAGACGGCCGTCCGGCGCCCGGCTGATCCATTGGGGATTCGTGCCAACATCAACCTGGCGTTCAAGCGCGAAGGCAACCGGATCAACTATGGCGATCTTCCCCTGACCATAGCTGAAATCGTCCGGATTGAAATAGGTCTGGGTAACGTATAATAATCCGTCGGCAAGAAGAATCCCCTCAGGAAAACCGCCAATTTCAAGCTCCCGACCCACCTGGTTCGTCGAAAGGTCAATCTCATAGATTTTTCCAGAGACCCACCCGGTGACATATCCGTAATTTTCCCCAAAAGCGATAAAATAGGGGTTTGATCCGACAGGCAGATAAATATCGGCCACCGGCTGGTGAGTCCGCTGATCAATTCTCTGCACATTGGCCGAGATTGAATTGACGACATAAAGATAATCGTCATAGTAGGCCACTTGATTTGGGGTTTCGCCCAGAACGACTATATGGTTTTCAACCGTCTCCGATTCCAGATCGATCAACGAAAGCGTCTCGGCCAGGTTATTGACCACATAAGCCTGTCTCTGGGCGAACACAGGCGACGCAAACAAGAGCATTAGCGATAGGGCTAACCTGTTCATCCGAATCCTCCCATTTTTAGAATCTTCAGTTTGACTATATATTCTCTGAGCCGTTCCGGCTGACGATCCAGAATCTCATACTGGACGTCGCCGATATTGGTGAGTTCGAAACCTATAGCCGTTTCCAAGAAACTAAGTCTCAGTTTATAATTGATTTCAAGATCGACCAGATCTACCGGCGGCAGAGATTTCGTATTTTCCTCGGTGGTGTATCGCCGCCCGATATGCCGTCCGGCCAATTTTAATTTGAGGTTTCTAAAATCAAATTCGATTCCGGCATTCTGGGTGCCTATCGGTCTGAATGTCAGGAACTTGTCGTGATGGCTTATTTCGCTTTCTTTATTAAGCGGCTTTATGAATGCTGCGATCAAATAGAACAATACCGGGCCATCGAAGGGATTAGCCTCCAGCGATACGTCCCATCCGTTGATCTCAGCGCGGGAAAGGTTCAGCGGTTTGAATTTATTGCCGGCCCATTTTCGCCAGATGATCAGATTGTCAAAATCGGTTAGGTATCGAGAGATTCTCAAATCCACCCGGCCGTAAATGTCAGTCTGAAAATCTAAACCGATCTGATAGCTTATCGACTTTTCCGGTCGCAGGTCCGCATTCGGCGTGGCAAAAACATCCTCTTTCCAGTACAGATCGGTCAGATCCGGCAGACGGCGTGCTCTCGAATATGAGAAATCGAATCCCGGCCTGGCAGGCAGGTCCAGGTTAATCCTCGAGGTCACCGAGGGCGCCCAGAAATCCCCATGATCTCCGCCCTCTTTTCGCAGACCGAAGGTTATAGACGGTGATTCGTCGAATATGCCGAGGTCCTTAAACCGGTAGGAAGCTGCTACACCCAGAGCGTTAACAAGTCTGGAATAGAAACCGAAACTGGCCGCGGGTCGTATAAGATCACTGCCATCCAATGACTCATATCGGATTGCAAAATAGCCATCGAGATCGATCTGGCCCGTATGCTGGTACCTGATTTTGACGTCGCGAGATTGTTCATCAAACACCGTTTTATAAGGGATAAAGTTTGTGAGAGTTCTGGGAGAATCATAGTCGGCTTTCCGGTTCGTGATCCCCGCCGTAAGATCCAACTCTGAATGCAAGCCGATTATCTGTGAAAACCTCGTATATACTTCCTTTTCCTCGATAATAGAATTTGCCTCCGGGGTCAGTTGAAAAATCGGGCCTGGCACGCCGGCGTTTCGTTTGAAATACCTGCCATTTAATGTCAGGGCGGCGCGCTGCCAATCGTAATTGATGGCGCTGAATATTTTAGAAGTGCGGCTATAATTGTTCTGCCGCGTCTGGATCGAATCACGAGGATCGACGAAAGAAAAATCGCCTCTATAGAAACTGTTGGCTGCC
>CBDVBL010000404.1:0-2593 GCA_965372205.1 uncultured bacterium | reverse complement strand
GTGCTCTCAGGGAACCTGACCGCCTGCCCTTTCCTCGTGGCCAGCATGATATCGCAGGTCCCATCGGAAAAGCCGGCTTCGATCAAACTATCGTCTGCAGGCAGGCTCATGGCGATGATTCCGTCACGCCGGGGATTCGAGAAAGATGCCAGGGCGGTTTTCTTTATCTGTCCCTCCCGCGTGGCCAGAATGATGAAACCCTCGGAATCGAAATTCTTGACCGGTACAAAAGCCGCAATGGAATCGTCGTTAACGATCCTGAGCATATTGACTATCGCCTTGCCCTTGGCCAGTCGTCCGCCCTGCGGGATCTCATGAACCTTCAGCCAGTAGCACTGTCCTTTGCGCGTAAAAAAGAGTATATAATGATGAGTGGAGGCCACGAACATATGCTCGACGAAATCTTCCTCCTTGGTCTCCATCCCTCTTATGCCCTTGGTGCCCCTGGTTTGCCGCCGATAGGCCGATATCGAGAGCCTTTTGATATACCCGGCATGCGAGATGGTGACGATCATATCCTCTTCGGCGATCAGATCCTCGATAGAGAAATCATCGTCAATCTCCTCCTCGATGATCTGGGTTCGCCGCACGTCGCCGAATTTGTCTTTGAGCTCGAGGAACTCGTCTTTTAAAATCTGCATGCGACGTTCTTTCGAGTCCAGGATACGCTCAAGTTCCTCTATCAGGTCTATAGTCTGCTTGTACTCGGCTACTATTTTATCCCGCTCCAGTCCGGTAAGCCTTTGCAGACGCATATCGAGAATGGCCTGGGCTTGAATCTCCGAGAGCCCGAATCGCTCCATCAGCCCTTGCTTTGCTGTCGCCGGATCCTTCGACTTTTTAATCAACTCAATTACAGCGTCGATATTATCCAGAGCTATCTTGTAACCCTCGAGGATATGCGCCCGCTTTTCGGCCTCAGCTAAATCGAACTCGGTTCGTTTAACGATGATTTGATGGCGGTGATCTATGAAATGCCGAAGGAGGTCTTTCAGGTTCAAAATCCGGGGCTGCCCATCCACCAGAGCCAGCATGTTCATGCCATAAGTAGTCTGCATCTGGGTCAACTTGAAAAGCCGGTTTAAGGCGACCTCCGTCTGGGCGTCCTTTTTCAGCTCCACCACGATCCGCATACCATCCCGATCCGATTCGTCGCGCAGATCCGAGATGCCGTCAATCCTTTTCTCCCTCACCAGATCGGCGATCTTCTCCAGGAGATTCGATTTATTTATCTGATACGGTATCTCACTTATGATTATGCTTTCACGCCCATTTTTCTGAACTTCCACATTCGCCTTGGCTCGAATGAAGAATCTGCCTCTCCCGGTAAGATAGCCGCTTCGCATACCGGACATTCCGAAGATGATCCCGCCGGTAGGGAAATCCGGTCCTATGATATATTCCGAAAGATCTTCCACTGGTAGATCGGGGTTATCTATCAAGGCACAGAGGCCATCGACAGTTTCATTCAGGTTATGCGGTGGTATATTCGTAGCCATCCCGACCGCAATCCCCGATGATCCGTTGCAGATAAGGTTGGGGAATTTCGATGTCAATACCGTTGGTTCCTTCCGGGTCTCGTCATAATTAGGTATCATGGTCACGGTATTTTTCTCAAGGTCGGTAAGCATCTCCATGGCCATGGGAGTCAGGCGAGCCTCCGTATATCTCATGGCAGCCGCGGAATCGCCATCGATAGAGCCGAAATTACCCTGTCCGTTCACGAGCAAATATCTCATATTGAAATCCTGCGCCATCCTGACCAGAGTGGGATAGACCACCTGCTCGCCGTGAGGATGATAATTACCGGATGTGTCGCCGGCAATCTTGGCGCATTTGCGATACGGCCTGCCCGGGGCCAGGTTCAGATCTTTCATGGCAACCAGGATGCGTCTGTTGGACGGCTTCAATCCATCGCGGACGTCGGGAAGAGCACGGTTGGTTATGACCGACATAGAATAGTCGATATAAGAAGATTTCATCTCCTCTTCGATAGAGACCGGCGATATTTTTTCAGATTCAAGTGGCATTCAATCTTGCTCCCTGCAAATATTTTACAGAAAAATATTATACTATAAAATTCATTGCATTTCAACTAAATAATAGGAAATCCCTATTCGTAACCTTCTAAAATATAAGGGATTATAGGGCAATAAAAAGTTTTTATGTCGTCCTTTATTACATTTTCCGGGTGGCTCGGTTTATCACAGCCTATCTGGTCACGGCATTATGACGATCCCCGGACTTTTCGGATTTCAGGGGACAACCGTTACCGACGCTGCGCCTCCGTGCGACGGCCGAAAGGGATGCTGATCTTATACGAGATATGTACAAAAGACATCGAAATCTTGAACGAACGCTCGTCATGAAACCGACGGAGATCGTAACGGAAGGTTATGGTTGCCGAATTACCCAGACCGGCAAGCGATCCCGCTGCTCTTAGATCTACCAGACCGGCAAACCTCATATCCTCACCGAAACGGTAATATGGCCGTTTTAGCCCCAGCATCACTCGGCCGACCGGATTCGTCATACCATCGAAGCCATCTTCAGGCCATATCAGCCTGCCAAGATCAATTGATGCGACATATTC
>CBDVBL010000403.1:0-2603 GCA_965372205.1 uncultured bacterium | reverse complement strand
TTATCGATTCCAAAAACGTCATCGTCATTAAGATTATTACAGAAAATTAGAGATGAGGCTCATCGGTTCGCGGTAACATACCATCGAAAGCTCCGCTCCCGTAAACTGGAGGAATCTGAACTTGACAGCATTCCCGGGGTGGGCAAGAAAAGAAAGATGGATCTTCTGGCGGCATTCGGCTCGCTGGAGGCGATAAAGAAAGCGTCGCTTGACGATCTGCTTAACGCCCCTTATCTCCCAAAGAATGTGGCTAAGACAATCTGGAAACATTTCAACGAGCAGGTAACGGATGAATAACAATCCTTTGATTGACATACTGGAACTCGGCCCCTTTTTCGTGAATTGTTACATAGTCGGCGATCCCGAATCCGGAGAGGGTATGATAATCGATCCCTCATGGGAGCCGGATCGGATAATTGCGCATGTTGATAAGCATGGTTTGAGTATCGACAGGATTGTAATTACTCACGGCCATGCCGACCATATCGGGGCGCTGAATGAGATACGCAAACATTTCAAGGCGCCTGTTATGATCGGCGAGAAGGACGCCGTCATGTTGACCGAACCGAGAGCCAATCTTTCGGGTATGACGGGCGCGCAGATCATAACCGGCCCACCCGAGAAATTTCTAAAGGAGGGCGATGGGATTTCCGTAGGTCAATTCGAATTCAAGGTTCTGGAGACGCCGGGACATTCTCCGGGCTCTATATCCCTGTACGGGCATGGGGTGGTTTTTACCGGCGATGCATTATTTCTCGGTTCTATCGGACGTACGGATTTTCCCGGCTGCTCTCACGAGACTCTTATTAACTCTATCCAGACGAAGCTCTTGACGCTCCCGGATGACACGATTGTCTATTCCGGCCATGGACCGGATTCGACCATTGGCCAGGAGCGGGAATTCAATCCGTTTCTCTCATGAGAAATTTCGCAGATTTTCATATCCATCCCGATTATTCCATCGACGCTGAAGGCAGCGTCAGGCAGATTTGTGATAGAGCACTGAGAATAGGCCTCGGGGCTATATGCTTTACCACCCATTATGATTCAAATCCGAAAAGAACGGAGATCGATGGCTTCTGGAGATACAACGGTAAGAGAGTAAGACACTCCGATTCCATTGTAGAAAAATATATCACAGATATTAAGATGGCGGCCGAAGTTTATAATCCTCTGGACCTGGATCTGTTCTGTGGCCTGGAGATCGATTATTATCCGGGGGTCGAGGAAGAGGTGGAAAGACTGAGAGCGAAATTCCCGTTTGATTTTTTTATAGGTTCCGTTCATTGCCTGGATGATATTGCAATATCCGATAAGAGAGAAGCGCCATCATATTTCGAGAAGAGATCCGTTGACCGGATGGCCGACGACTACTTTGAACTGCTGTCGAGAGCTGCACGATGCCAGGGCTTCGATTGTCTGGGACATCTGGATTATTATATCCGATTCGGACAGCAGTATTACGGTGATTTGATAAACGAAATAGAGGTTGAGCGATTTGATCCTGTTTTCAATGCGTTAAGGGAAAATGGGATTGGAATCGAAATAAATACCAGGCCCTTCAAAACGGGAGGCGATACGTTTCACCCGTCAGGTGAGATAATCGATAGAGCCATTGGCCGCGGCGTGGCAATAACGTCCGCAGGTTCCGATTGTCACAGGCCGGCTGATCTCGGCAAAGGGATTGCAGAGGCATATGATTTCCTCAATCTCAGAGATTTAGAACCTGTATTCCCGAAGATGCTATGAGAAAACTTCCGAGGAAATTTTATAATCGTCCGACGATAGATGTCGCCATAGAGCTTATCGGTTGCGACCTTATCTGCAATACTGATGGTATCAAGAGTGGGGGAATGATTATCGAGGCCGAAGCGTATATCGGTGAGGATGACCCGGCCTGCCATGCCTTTCGCGGCCGCACGAGGAGAAATGAGATCATGTACGGCCCCCCGGGATATTTGTATGTCTATTTTACCTACGGGAATCATTTCATGCTCAATGTCGTTACGGGAATCAAGGGATACCCGTCGGCTGTCCTTTTGCGGGCCGTGGAGCCTCGATATGGTATCGAGACAATGGCTCAAAGGCGGGACACAACTGATCTGAAGAATATCTCATCGGGGCCGGGCAAACTGGCAAAAGCTCTCAGCATTACTACCACTGAGAACGGAACGGACCTCTGCAGTTCGAATATATTTATAAAGGGGCCATCCAGCGGCAAAAATGAGATCTGGGCCTCCCCGAGAATCGGGATCGGCCGGATGGGGAGCGAAAAACTATGGCGTTTTTTCATTAAAAGCCATCCCCATATCTCATCTGCGCCGAGAAATATTCGCTCGGAGAGCTTTGAATTATCTACAGCCAGGGCTATGAAATTTTCCTTGAGATGACAGCCCATAGGCGCCGGCGGAATTGTGGTGGTATTTACAATCCTGGTCTCATATATTGCCTTGCGATGTTTGCAGAATGCTGGTTACCGGTGATTACGATTGGAGAATTTACCCGGGGCATCAACAGGGCTTTTAATTCTATTATGATTCTTGTGTTCCGGACTTAGACGATGCAGGAATTTCTTCAGCAGGCAATTCTATTTGTCCCGCCTT
>CBDVBL010000402.1:0-2613 GCA_965372205.1 uncultured bacterium | reverse complement strand
CCATATCTCCGTCGCCATCTATATCGGTCGGCCATGCGTAGTTAGCATTGACATAGCCTCCAGAAATAGGATGTTCCATGGGCGAAGAATAGGCGAGGATCAGTTCTCCCGCCGAAGTAGACCAGTTGATACCGCTCTCCATGTCAAAGGTATTGCCCCAGTCAAACACCGGGCCCGAGACACCGGGGCCACCTGACCAGTCGGTCTGTGTTGCGTTTTCAGCGATTGCCATGGACCCGACGGCAATCGAAAAAAGCAAAATGAACATTTTCTTAAACATCTTTAACTCCTTTTTTCACAATTTCACCATGGCGCTCTCTGAGTTGATGGACAATTCTACATTGCTTCTTTCGAGAGCGCCATGAAAGTTATTTTCTTCTTTCCTACCAGCTAGCCGTCCCGGTCGGAAAGCCGGACGCGTTATTGCCCATATCGTACGTCACATGATCGGTGGCGTTGGACGGGATATCGCCCACCAGCGGTTTCCGGGTGAATGGGGCAACGCTGTTATCGGGATCGGGTTCAATCGATATGACTGCCGCACCGCCCGAAAGATCGGTCGGGAATGTCAAACCGGCCGGGGCGTTTTCCAAGAAATCCTCACCGGGAAACGGAGGTCCGGCCGTCTGGCCGCTATACGGAGCCGAATCATCGGCGGCCGTCGGACTGAGGAATGTCCCCGTGGTTACGGGAGTACCCTCAATAACAGCCCAGCCTTCATATTTCCAACCGCTAGGTAATGTCGGCAGTTCCAATCCCGGGGCGGGATCGCCTGTGCTCAAATCGAGAAACCATATCCCGCTGTTTTCATCGGAATCGGATCCATTAGTGGGGGTTGCCAGGATGTATACCCCGGTCGTTGTGGCAAAGTTATCCGCCAACGCGGCGGCGTCGCCGACCGTTAAGGGCGCGGTCCCTGAAACGAAATCGCCGGCCACATAATGGGTGCTCGCCGGAGATGGATCACTATCGGGAGAAGGCTCTATGGTGAGAATAAATTTCGTCGCCGCCTCCAGGTCCGCTAACGGGAGCTCAAAGGTGGAAGCGCTTAAATCACCGTTATCGTCTACGGTGAAAACACCCGTGGTCACCGGCGCACCGTCCACCAGAATCCAGCCTTCATAAACGTAATCTGAGCCGAGATTCTCCAATCCGGTGAAATTCAGTGTCAACATTCCCGTTTGAGGCTGGTTTGTTGATTCGTCATCATCGCAACCAATAACCAGCGCGAGAACCACGACGATGGGCACGATCATCAGTACTTTTCGCATTTTTTCTCCTTCCTTCTTTGTTCTTTTGCACATCTTGCATGTGCTGTTTGATATGTTATCGCCTACTTCAAAAGCAGCATTTTCGCTTTTCTGGAATATCCATCGACTTCGAGCCTGTAGAAATACATGCCGGACGAATGCTCCGACGCATCCCAGACAATCTGATGCTCCCCGGCAGAATGAGGCTGGTTGTTTATCAGAGTTTCAACCATGCGGCCAAGCATATCATAAATGTCCAGCGTCACAAGAGAGGCCTCCGGTAACTGATAGCTGATGGTGGTCGAGGCATTAAAAGGATTGGGATAGTTCTGAGACAGCCTGAAAGCGCTGGGAACGATTATTTCTGAGGGCTCGTCCACGTCGGTCGGGGTGCCCTGGCCACCGTACGCGCCCATATCGCTCAGCTCCGTTCCGAGACCAGCGTTGCAATGCAGGTACTCGTCGAAAATCGACGGGTCGCCGGCGTCGATGGCGGGCGAATCATACGGATCGCCGCACATGGTGGACATCAGGTGAAAATCGCCGTTTTCGTGACTCCTGAACATCGGGTCGACGTCGATATTGCCCTGGCCCTGCCAACCGCCCTGGACATTGGAATAATAAACTGTCACGTTCGAATTCTCGGTCCAGATCTCGTTACCCGTGGAATCCTGGTTGAAATAGAGTATCGAGTTGATGAAGGTAGGATTGGAGTTTTCGCTGTAAACCGCACCGCCGAAATCGCCGGCGATATTGTACGAGATGGTATTGTTGGTGAAGATTGAATTGGAGTTATACAGGAAAATTCCGCCGCCGTCGTTGCCTTCAGCTTCGTTGTAAACGATCACGTTGTTATCGACCATCGGGCTGGCGCCGAAAATGTAGATCCCGCCACCGTGAGACTCGGTCTGAGTACCGGCATTCACGCGATTATCCGCGATGGTGTTGTTGGCTATAATGGCGTTCGAGCCGCCAGAGAAATAGATTCCACCGCCCGTTCCTTTTCTTATCGAAAATAGTCCCGTCGGATGAACTATGTTGCCCGAGATAATATTATGCGTAATTTCGGGACTGGAGTTGCCGAACACCGCGATTCCCCCTCCGGCTGCCGTACCATAATAACCGGCTAGGTTATTGGCAATAGTGTTTCCGGTGATCAGAGGAGAAGAATTGTCGATATAGATGGCCCCGCCGAAATCGGCCGAATAGTTGTTCCTGAGAACGTTATTTTCGATTACGGCATTGGAGCTGTTCAGAAGCTCGATAGCTCCACCGCCGATGCTACCGGTCGGGGCTTCGGAATCCTCGATCAGGCTGTTGCGGATGGTGATACTGGAATTATTAAGATGAATGCCTGATGTGA
>CBDVBL010000401.1:0-2643 GCA_965372205.1 uncultured bacterium | reverse complement strand
CAAGCGAAGAGTGAGGGTGAATTTCTTTGCAAAAATAGGGGCGTTGTTATTAAGACCTGCTTTCAGAGATCTCAAGAGAAATCTCGATTACGCCGAATACGGCGGCGCTCCATTATTGGGAATTAACGGTGTATCGATTATATGCCATGGCGGTTCATCGCCGAAAGCGATCAAGAATGCGGTGGGCTTGGCCCGGACAATGGTTGTGAAGGATATCAACAGGCAAATCGAGGACCGGGTTGCCGCCAACGGCGATCGCGATTTTCTGGAAACGAAAGTAAAACAAAAGCAATGAAAAAATACGTGCAGATAACAGGTACCGGCTCCGCGGCGCCGTCAACCGTGCTGACCAATCTTGATCTGGAGAAGATGGTTGATACCTCGGACGATTGGATTACGGCCAGAACCGGGATAAAAGAGCGAAGAATAGCCCCGCCGGGCATGGCGGCATCAGACTATGCCTACGATGCATCTCTTAAGGCAATGGAGATGGCACGTGTGTCAGCAGAGGAGCTGGACCTGATAATTATAGGGACCGTGACACCGGATGCGCCCCTGCCATCGACCGCCTGTATACTTCAGCATAAACTCAAAGCCAGGAATGCCGGAGTGGTTGATATCGCTGCCGCCTGCTCGGGTTTCATTTATGGTCTGGCATTCGCCAGGTCTATGATTCTGACCGACCAGGTGGAGAAGGTCCTGGTCATCGGAGTTGAGACTCTCTCCCGCATCGTCAACTGGAAAGACAGAAATACCTGTGTCCTCTTTGGCGACGGCGCCGGTGCGGCCGTAGTAGCCGGGTCGGATAAGCCGGGAGGTATAATCGATACCTTTCTCAAGGGTGATGGTTCATTGAGTCATCTGCTGCAGGTTCCCGCCGGCGGTGGCCGGATGCCAATAACCAGTGATAACATAAACAACGGCGACCGCTGCATTCAGATGGAGGGTCCGGGCGTATTCAAGGCGGCTGTTAAGGCAATGGGCGAGGCGGCCACGGAAATACTGAAGCGAAGCGGCCTAAAATCGGATGATATTAGTTTGATGATTCCGCATCAAGCCAACATAAGGATCATAGAAGCCACCGCCAAAAGGATTAGACTTCCGATGGATAAGGTCTTTGTGAACATACATAAATACGGTAATACATCCGCGGCCTCCGTCCCGATAGCGCTGGATGAAGCTATCCGGGAAAAGCGGATTCGTCCAGGGGACAAAGTTATGCTGGTGGCTTTCGGCGCGGGTTTCACATGGGGCTCCGCGCTTATCGAATGGTGATATGAAAAAGACGGCATTTTTATTTCCCGGACAGGCATCCCAGTACGTCGGGATGGCAAAAGATCTTTACGATGAATTCGGCTCAGTGCGGGCGTTATTCGAGAAAGCCTCCAGCGTACTGGGTTTCGATCTTGCCGACGTTTGTTTCAATGGTCCCGAAGACAAACTCAAGCAGACCGCTTATACTCAACCGGCCGTATTTGTTCATTCCTGTGCTCTCGATATGATCCTGCGCGAAAAAGGCGTTGTTAGTGAGGCGGGAGCAGGTCATTCCCTGGGCGAATATTCCGCACTGGTGTCAGCGGGGGCGCTTAGCTTCGATGCCGCCTTACAGGCGATTGCCAGGCGAAGTTCCGCTATGCAGATGGATTGCGACGAGCATCCCGGCACCATGGCCGCCGTCATGGGCCTCGAATATGAGCATGTGGAATTGATTCTAAGAGGCGTTTCGGGGATTGTGGTCCCCGCGAATTTCAATTCTCCCGACCAGGTGGTAATCGCCGGTGAGATCGACGCTGTCAACAATGCCTGTGCAGGATTAAAGGAAGCGGGCGCGAAACGTGCAATACGGATTCCGGTCGGCGGAGCATACCATTCGCCCTTGATGGAGCGGTCATCTAAAATAATGGCGGAACTTATTGATAATGGAATGACATTCGGGAAATTCAGATTTCCCGTTTATTCCAATTTCGGTGCCGAGCCTATCTCCGAGGCCGCCGAATTCAAACGGCATCTGGCAAAGCAGATATCGAGCCCTGTGCTCTGGTATCCTATAGTTCAGAATTTATATAGAGATGGTATCAGAAATTTCGTGGAGATCGGTCCCGGAAGAGTCCTGCAGGGTTTGGTTAAGAGGTCATTGAAAGATTCGGAGATTGAGATATCGGGCGTTGATACTCTCGAAGAGATCGATAGGCTTTTGAGCGAAAAGGTGTATTCAGCGTGAGCGCAACTGACAGGGTGGCCATGGTTACCGGGGGAGCTCGAGGCATCGGATATGCCATAGCCGAGAAACTCGGTTCCGACGGTTATTCGGTGATCGTATCCGATATTCTGGCTGAGGCTGCGAAAGAGGCTGTATCGAAGCTTAGTGCTGGAGGAGTCAAAGCTATATCGGTTGCAGGCGATGTATCTAAGCCCGAAGCCGTTGATTCTATGTTCAAGGTTTCGATCGAAAAATTCGGCAGGGTTGATGTGCTGGTTAATAATGCCGGAATCACGCGCGATAATTTGCTTATACGACTCGATGCCAAGGACTGGGATATGGTCATGGGCGTTAATCTCAAAGGAGCCTTCCTGTGTACCAAAGCGGCCTCCCGGATTATGATGAAGAACCGCTGGGGCAGAATAATTAATATCTCATCGGTG
>CBDVBL010000400.1:0-2657 GCA_965372205.1 uncultured bacterium | reverse complement strand
CCAATATAATCTGCTACGCCGCCAAGGCTAATTCTAATCTTGCGATCATGAAAGTAGCGGCCCTGTGCGGCGCGGGGGCGGATGTGGTCTCCGGCAACGAGCTTTTGCTGGCTGGAAAAGCCGGGATTAGAAGCGACCGGATTGTCTTTTCGGGCGTGGGCAAGACCGATGAAGAAATTGAGCTGGCAATCAGATCGAAAATTCTGTTCATCTGCGCTGAGTCTTTCGATGAGATCGAGACGATTGCGAAGATTGCGCGCCGGAACAGGATCGTGGTTCCCGTGGCCGTACGAGTAAACCCGGCCATCGATCCCAGGACGCATCCTCATATCGCCACCGGGCTCAGGCAGACGAAGTTCGGCTTAAACGAAAACAGCGCCAAAAGGGCCTACAGGATTTGTCGCGATGAAAAATGGCTTAATCCTGTAGGGATATCGATGCATATCGGTTCACAGGTCGAGTCGGTTAAGCCCTATGTCGACTCCACCCGTAAGATAGTGAGCCTCTACAGATATTTATTGAAACAAAGTATAAGTCTGAAGTATATAGATATTGGTGGTGGATGGGCGGCTCAGTTTGAGCGTGACAGTGTTTTGCCCCATCCGGACGATTATGTTTCGGCTATTTCGGCTCTCTTTAGAAATCTTCCGGTGACCGTCGTTGCCGAGCCGGGAAGATCATTGGTCGGCAATGCCGGGATACTTATCATGAAGGTTATACGCACCAAAAAAGGTCCATCGAGGAATTATTGCATAGTCGATGCCGGCATGAATGATTTTATCCGTCCGGCTCTCTACCAGGCGAATCACAGGATCGAGCCGGTAAATCGTAAAGCCGGCAAGAAAGTCGTATACGATGTCGTCGGGCCCGTTTGTGAAAACAGTGATTATCTGGCGAGATCCGTCCGTCTACCGCGAATGGTCAAGGGGGATGTTCTGGCGCTTTTCACGGCCGGGGCCTATGGCCGTGCCATGAGCTCGAATTACAATGGACATCTGCGAGCGGCCGAGGTGGCGGTGGCGGGTCGGCATGTTTTCTCTATCAGGAAAGCCGAGGATTTTCGCGATCTTGTCAGAGGTCAACGAAGCGGCGATATTAGCAGAAAAATGGTGGAGAATTTACTCAAATGAATGATACGGCCAGGCCCTCGAGGGTTGAAATCGATCTGCGGTCTCTGAGGTACAACGTCAGGAAGATCAAATCCTGGATCGGGGATAAAACCAGGCTCATGGCGGTTGTCAAAGCCGATGCCTACGGGCATGGGGCCGTGAGGGTTTCTAATGCAGTATCGGAGGAGGGAGTCGACTTTCTTGGCGTGGCAATGCTGGAGGAAGCCGATGAAATCCGCCAATCCGGGATCGACACTCCGATCGTAATTCTCTATCCCGAGGCTACAGAAAGGAGCGCTGAGGCGGTCAGAAGTGGATATTGTATAACGATATCCGATATAAACGATTATTATGAAATCAGGGGTGCATTAGGCAGCGATGGCATACCGATTAAATATTTCCAGAATGTCAATACCGGGATGAATCGATATGGCGTGAATTACGATACGTCTGCTGTAGAGGACTCGATCAGTCCATCAAGTCCGGCTTCTTTTCTGATGGGTTTTACGACGAACCTGGCAGATCCGGCCCGATCCAACCCTGCTCTGGCCGATAAGCAGGTGGAGAATTTCATTAGAATCATGCGCTCTGCCCAGCGCTTTTCGCAGGACGGTCTTCTCTATTCCTATGAGTCGTCCGGTTCGCTCTGCAGGCGAAGAGGGGCAGATGGATCTTTGGTGAGAGTGGGACTCCTGATGTATGGCCTGACTCCGGGGAAGGAAGGTGCGGGGGATATTATACCGGTAATGTCGGTAAGAAGTCGAGTCTCGGAGATACATGGACTCCAGCGTGGGGATGGAGTAGGCTATGGATTCTCTTACATAGCGGCCAGGAAGTCGAGGATAGCCGTGATCCCGATGGGATATGCGGATGGATATCCCTGGAGCCTTTCAAACAAGGGCGCCGTTATTATAAAGAGCTCCGAGGCGCCGGTAGTAGGCCGGGTCTGTATGGACTCTTTTATGGTGGATGTAACAGATATCCCGGGATGTTCCATTGGTGACGATGTAGTGATATTGGGGTCGATGGGGGAGACCGGGATTAACGCCGATAGGCTGGGCGATTGGGCCGGCTCGTTTTCCTATGAGATCCTATCGGGCTGGGGAAAAAGACTGCCGAGGATATACGTTGATAGCCAGAATTAATATTAACGTTGCAGATATCCGGCGGGAGCCGAAATTTCAAACTGAAAGAACCAGCCAGGCTTTATTCAATGAACTGGTTGATGTTCTTGAAGAGGAGGCAGGGTATTGCAGGATCAGGTCCTGGGATCAATATGAGGGCTGGATTGCCGGGCAGTTTTTAACTGAGCATGACGATTTCGATGGCCGGGAATCATCTGTGGTTGTATCCAATCTTGCATCCGCCTTCGAAAAGCCAGATCCCGCTTCCAGAAGGCTGACGTCGATTCCGTACGGTAGTCAGCTCTATGGAATTGATATCGGAGAATTTCTGAAGATTTCGTCTGAAAGATACGGCGAAATCTATATCAGCAAATCGGATTTGTCCGGACCCGATGCTATAAATAGAAAATATGATTCCGAAACC
>CBDVBL010000399.1:0-2659 GCA_965372205.1 uncultured bacterium | reverse complement strand
CATAGCTCAATTGGATAGAGCGTCTGACTACGGATCAGAAGGCTGCGGGTTCGACTCCTGCTGGGCGTATTTATTATTATAGAAATTAATTGAAAGGTCAACGACCACCAGATTTCTACCGGCTATTCAGGTGTTTCTTCGATTTGTTGGGATCGCCGATAATGCTTTATGCTTTCTTATTGAATAATTAGGCACAATCCCATAATCTTATTCACGGATGATCATAATTTTCCAGCTATAGCTGGCGTTAAGAATAATTAGAATGAAAGGATATGAAATGGATATGACTCAAAGGCCGAATATACGTAGGCTGCTAAGACTTGCGGGACCGGTTATAATACTCTTCTTTCTCCCGCTTCTTTTTCAATGCCAGGTGCCGGAGCGACCGCCTTCTCAATATCTCATTCTCTATGCTTTTGATGCCGAGGGCCAGGTGTTGATGGAGAAAATGAGCATACGGGAAACTCGAACCATATTGGGTAGACCGGTGATCTCAGGAGTACTTTCTGGAGTGAATATAGTAGTCGCCGAGTCCGGCGTAGGAATGACCAATGCCGCCATGACCGCCCAGAAACTGATCGATGAGTATCAACCCGGGGCCATCATATTTACGGGGATCGCCGGCGCGATCGATACCTCCGTCCATATCGGTGATATTGTCGTCTGCGAAAGCTGGATAACTCACGATTTCGGCCATCATGGCGCCGACGGGTTCCGGCCAAAGGGAATCAAATTCTACTCGCCACAGCTCGACAGCCTGGTCAGGCGCTCCCATTTTCCGGTGGATAGTTCGATGTATGAGGTAACTGAGGATCTCACTGACAAGGTAAGCCTGCCTCAAAAAATCGGCGACAGGACGCCGCGATTATTAGCTGGCGGGATAGGCGTCAGCGGAAATGCTTTTATCGATAATCCGGAAAAGAGAATCTGGCTTAATGAGACTTTTAATGCGCTGATTACGGATATGGAGACGGCCGCTGTAGCCCAGGTATGCGCGGTCAACGATATCCCCTTCATAGCCTTTCGTTCAGCTTCGGATCTGGCCGGCGGTTCGGGTTCCGAGTCGGCGAGGGCGGAGATGGATGAGTTTTTCGAGATCGCTGCTGAGAATTCCTGCATGATTGTCATCAGGTTTCTTGAGAACATGGAATAGATGCCGGGGCTACCGACACGGGAGGCCCTTTTCTGCTGTTATCCCTCAGGATGGAAGCTTGTGACATCCTGAGGGATATATATCTTGTATCTGCATGATAAGCATCAGGTCCAACGGCCATATGGCCCGTAGGGATCTGTAGGAATGTCATTACATTTCCATCCTGACGCATGAAAGGCTTGACACTCCATAAATAGTCTTTATATTGAAGTAGATTGGCAACGGCGGGGGCCATGGATGGCCCGATCTTTTGTCGCTTTGTTTAAATTCGTCGTCTGTATTATTTGTAAAATCCTAATTCTGACCGGGAGGAAAAATGAAAGGATGTGTCGGGATATTTCTATCGCTAATTCTGTTTTGCTTAAGTGCAGAAGCCGAGGCTCAAGGTAACATACTCGTGTATTCAACTTCTTTTGGAACCGATGGAGGATATCCATCGAGTTATTTTGATGATGACTTACCGACAATATTAGGTAACCACGGTTATGCAGTAGATGTTACCGATAGGAGTATTACTCCGGAAATTACTTCGGCTCTACTTTCAAGCTATGATGAATTTTGGTTTTTTTCAGCCAACTCAGATATCAGTGAATACCTCACTCAATCTGAGATTGACGCTATTATCGCCTTTTACGGATCTGGCAAGGGTATTCTGATTATGGCAGATCATTACCCCTATTATACTGATGATGCAAACCAAATAGCTGTCCTTTTGGGGGTTACTTTTTTTGATAATGTGAACCACGGAGGAGATCCGCACACCCCGATAACTCCGGATTTTATTAATCACCCTATATCTTCGGGGGTTACAACCGTTATGGGGCATAATACAGAATGTAATATGACGGTAGAATCACCAGGAATTATCATCGGGACCCTTCAAGGAGACAATATTGTAGCTGCTTTAGATCAAGGCTTGGGTAGGGTTGTTTTTGAAGTTTCGTTTACAAGAGCTTGGGATGGAATTGCCAGTCAACATGATTTGCCACAGTATTTCCGTAATATTGCCGACTGGCTTTATAGTGCGCCAAACATCCCCACCCTCTCCGAATGGGGGATGATCATCTTAGCGCTGTTGCTATTGGCTGTTGGGACGGTTGCAGTTGTGAGGAGAAGGAAGGTCGCTTTTAGCAAGAGTACTTAGCCTGTAATGTTCATGGTCCGTGGACGTCTTCGTCTGTCCCGCCTGCCGCGGGATTGGTGCACGGGGACGTACACCAACCACTAAGTTCCTGGTAGGTCAGCAGCCTTGTCCTCCTGACATCAGAGTTGTTTTGATCCCTCAGGATGGAAGCTTGCGACATCCTGAGGAGTATATATCTTGTATCTGCATGATAAGCGTCAGGTCCTACGATCCGTAGGAATGTCATTCCATTTCCATCCTGACGCATGAAAAAGTTACGAAATGACAACCGGCGTGGGGGGGGCGGCCCCCCCCCCCCCCCGGGGCGCGAACCGCCGGCGTGGGGGGGGGGGGGCGGGGCAAAAGGGCAGAAGACGGCAGAA
>CBDVBL010000398.1:0-2678 GCA_965372205.1 uncultured bacterium | reverse complement strand
CAAGAGAAGCTGGACTATGACCTTTTTCACGGGCATTATGTAGATGCGGGGATTGTAACCATTGACGCGGCAAAAAAACTTGATAAACCGGCTTTTTTCACGGCTCATTCCCTGGGAGCCTGGAAAAAAGAGCAGATGGAGGGGGATCCCGAGGAGCTGGAGAGAAAATTTAAATTTAAGCACCGAATATCGGAGGAAATCCGAATCTTCAAATCGGTCAAGGCACAGGCGGTAACAAGCGAGGTGCAGGGGCAAAAATTGGAGCAACTATATAATTTTACCGCCGACAACATCGTTGTTATCCCCCCGGGCGTGGATATTCATCGTTTTTTCCCTCCTGAACCTGGTGAAAAAATAACGAAAATAGATTTGCCGAGTAGATATATCTTCTGCCTCAGCCGGATCGACTCCAATAAGGGACACGATCTTTTGCTCAATGCTTTTGACGTAGTAAGAAGAGACCATCCGGATGTTCATCTGGTCATCGGCGGCGGTTCTCCCGAACCCGAGCCGAGGGAACAGGAAGTCCTTAAAACGATAAGAAAAATTATTAATGAGAAAGGAATTGACGAAAGAGTCCGGATAATCGGTTATGTGCCCGATGATATCCTCGTTTCCCTCTACCAGCAAGCGGAGTTATTTGTCCTGCCGTCGATTTTCGAACCGTTCGGCATGACCGCCCAGGAGGCCATGGCCTGCGGCACGCCCGTCGTGGCCTCCAAACTCGGAGGAATCAGGAGCGTTATCTCGTCGGGAGAGAATGGCCTATTAATCGATCCCTCTGATGCTGGTGAATTTGCTGACGCTATTTCTATGCTCTTGAAAGAAAAACATCTGGCTGAGGGTCTGGGAAATAAGGCGCATAAAACTATTCAAGAATATTACAGCTGGGAGGCTATTGCCGAGAGGTATCTCACGTTTTATGAGAAATTCATGAATCTGTAACTAATAGAAATCCGTTGAATTTTCATATGTACTTTTCTATACCGTAGCTCTGATTTCCCGATTATTCTCAGAGCAAATCGCCGCGTGGATCGCTTCGAGCTCATGGCTGGAGGCACCCGCAGATACTCCGATGATGCATCTTACATAAAGACGGAACTTGATTGGAAAGATCACATGCAAAGTAAAAGGGGAGCGGCAATGACTCCCCTTTGGCCTATCTTTTTTCGAGTAATCTTATTTCAACAGCACCATCTTCTTCATTTCAATGTAATCACCAGTCTGAATCCTGTAGAAATATGTACCTGATGGTTTATTGCGGGCATTCCAGACTACTCGATAATGACCTGCCGACTGCATCTCGTTGAGGAGCGTTTCTACCTTGCGACCCAGGAGATCATAAATATCGATCGTCACATGTGATGCTCTGGGTAAGTTGTAATGTATTGATGTGGATGCGTTGAATGGATTGGGATAATTCTGCTCGATAGAGTAATCGACCGGGATCGGCTCTGAATCATCAATTGAAGTCATTCCGATATTCATGGTTACCGGTATTTCAACGTGGATGCGTTCCGGGTCGTGTGGATTAAGATCGAAATATTCCCAGTAAGTTACCACGGCGTGATACCCGGCGGCGCAATTGACTACGACATCAAAAGAATCGGAAGGCGGGATGTTCGAATTGTCGTGGTCTACCGAAAGCCAATCGAATTCACCCGGTGGCTGACCGAGAAGGAACTGCACCGATTTCCCGCCGTAAGTGAAGATTTCGTAACGGGAGACCTGCAAACCGATGGTTCCGTCCCCATTTTCAATACCGATTGTGGCCCTGTTAATTCGGCCCTCAGGACCCATTGATTCATACTGATAATATATTGTATTCGGCGCAACCAGTTGTATCTGGAATGTAAATATACCTTCTCCCCAGCCGTCTTAAACATCCACCCAGGAGATAATGGCAGTGTCTGAATTGTTGGTATAGTAATAAGCATCTCCACCGAGATCCGGATTCAAATCGGTCCAGAATGGGGCCAGCAGGTTATTGGGCTCGGCTGCATACGGTATGGGAAAGTTATAGCTATCGGTCGAGGTGCTGTCAGAAAATGATGCCCATCCGTTAGAACAGATATTGATACTGCTGAATGTGTTTCCGTAAAAGGAGAAATCGAATCCGAGATCCATCGGCCCGGAATTGCTGTTATCCGGATTCCCGGGGAATTCTATTATTTCCCCTGTTCCAGTAATATCGATCCAGTTGTACTCAGGACCTTGGGGATTGTCGGAGTCAAACCATAAATATCCAAATGAATCCTGAAAATCCGGAGGGAATGCCCTGATGCGGAAATATAATTCTCCGTTACCGTTATTTCCCAGCCGAATTATCTCCTCGGTCTCACCGCCTGCCGGTACGTTGAAGACGAATGATTCGGGCTGGTAAGTGAGCTCCGGCAGCCGGCTCTCATAAATCGGCTGCTGCGTGTAATTGCCTATACCGCACGAGCCGTACGGAATATAGAAATAGCCGTCATCGCCCCAGCCGGGTCCCCAGCTATTTTTCGCGATCCAGCCTCCCTGGCCGTCGCACATATTATCATCCCAGCCCACAATAACTATGGCGTGATTTATATCGCCCTCAAAAGGATGCTCGTAGCAATCCCAATGGAAATCGCCATAAACCATGAAACAGGATGACACCGGCCCATACAGAAGGGCGTTTTTGATAGCGTCGACGT
>CBDVBL010000397.1:0-2695 GCA_965372205.1 uncultured bacterium | reverse complement strand
CCTTGAAATCGCAGGGAAATCCAATGCCTGAGATTACGGCTCATTCTCCGGAGAGTGCCGCTGCGCTGGCCACAAAAAATGGGCGAGTCCATCTTTTGATCAAATCAGCATGAATGCCAGAGAATCGACAATAAGATTTATAATAACATTTGCGGTAACAATTGTGGCGGCCATATCGGGATATTTTGCAGCTTATACGGGATTGAGGGTGGAGCTGGCCGGAAAGGCCGAGGATCGTTACGTGGCCGAGATGGATATACGGCTTTCCCGCCTTGAGGCCACCATCAATGAGAGGTTTGCCACCAAGGAGGATCTATCTGAATTCAAAAGAGAGGTCATCAGCAAGTTGGTCGCCATCGAAACCTCTCTTTCGAATCGGGATTGGTTACGCGATAAGAATATGTAACAGCAGAGAAGATGTAATCGGCAAGGAGGACAATTGGAAATAGAAAAGACAATCGAGAATATCAAAATCCTGAAATCCGAACTCGACGGTGCCTTCGAGGAGGGGAAAATCGATCTGGATCGTATTTCTGCCGGGCTTGAATCTGCAGTTGCCGATCTGGAAGCGATCAGCGGCCGGCTCATACGAAAGGATCACAGGCCTGAGATAGAACCGGGAATTGGTTCTTCGATAAAATGCGCAGGACGTCGGCCGTCATTCCGCGTTCAGGATTTTCGTTGAATACAAACTTGAAACAAAAAAGATAGGAAATAAAATCAAAAAGGAGAATCGATGAGCGTAAGAGATCAGAACTTACAAACGGTCGGCTTTATGACGGCCACATTCAAAATTCATCAGACTGCAAGCGAGGATGATCTAAAAGATACGGATATCGGCAAGGCGGTCGCGATGATGGGCAATTACGAGGTTGGTCCTGGTTCCGCGGGCGATGTGCTGATCGGTAAGCTGATACATCTATCGTTGACCGACGCTGATGTTGGTAAGAGGGTGGCGACGGTTCAGATCGGCGGCATCTGCACGCTGGCCGCGGCGGCCACCGTGCCGTCCGTAGGGGATCGTGTAGTGGTTGACGGTAGCGGCGCAGTGAAACAGGCCCCGGCGTTGGCATCCGATGACCCGGCCGGGGGGAACGTGGCGCGTGGAACCGTCATCGATGTCAACGGCACATCTGAAGTAACATTAATTCTTGGGTAATAATCAACGAGGAGAACAAATGGAAATAGAAAAATTGCTATCATCAGATCTGGAAAGCTCCCTTGTCGATGCAGTTGACGTCGAAAAGGGCTCGACCAGGTCAGTCGATTTTACAAAAGCCAGGAAAATCGATATAGACCGTGATACATATCTCGAGGCCCAGAACAAAGGAATATCTCTAACGGAGTTGTTGGAGCAGTCGGAATACGATCCGAGCCCTATCGGTTCCTCGCTGGACGCTTTCGAAAGGCAACTGGCGTTGAGGGGTATCCGCACGGGCGGCAAGAGTCCGGTAACTGTTGAGATGTTTTACCGGGGCGCCCCGGCCCTTATGCCGGAATTCATGCAGAGGGAGATCCAGCGGGGGATGAATATGCGGCCGGAACTGGCGAAGCTGCTGGCTTCCAGCTCCGGCGTCTCGACATCACGCTATTCGCCCATATATATAGACCACTCCGCTACCGATCCCGCCATGTCGCTCCGGCCGGTGGGCGAGGGTGCGGAGATACCGTCGGTCAATGTGACCGAGCAAAACAACACCATAACGATTCCGGATTATGGTTTAACGTTAAAGGTAACCTACAAGGCTCTTCGACACAGGAGCATGGCTCAGTTTAAGGTGTTGCTATGGTATATAGGGTATCGGCTGCAATCGGATAAAGTCGCACTGGTTGTCGATACAATCATCAACGGTGACGGCAATTCGAATCCGGCGTCTGTAATAAACACGGATATTACAAGCGCTCTCGATTACGATGATCTCATCAAATTCTGGAACGAATTCTATCCTTACCAGCCAAACGTCTTGATTTGCCCTAAGGATAAAGTCAGATCCATCCTTACTCTGACGGAATTCAAAGATCCCTTGATCGGCTTCAGTTTTCAGACCAACGGTGAGATCACATCGCCGCTGGGGGCAACATTGCTCCGTTGCGATGAGGTCCCTGCCGATTACGTCATTGGTCTCGACAATCGCTTCGCTATTGAAGAGGTGATCGGCCAGCCCTTGATGGTGGAATACGATAAGGTTATCGAACAAAAAATCGAAGAGGCGGTGATATCCGAATCTGTGGCATATGCCAAGGTCGTAAAGGAATCATCGTTGATACTCGATTCCGAATGGACTTAATCCTGGATCGTCTGGGTTAACGATGCACAAACTGATAGCTACATCGGCGGCGACCCGGCCCACCGGTTCGCCGCCCCAGAGAAAACTGTTTCGGGTACCGTCCGGTATTTTCAAGGGAAGGCTGGTGGCTCTATACATGGACTCGGCCACCGGTATCTCGCTGGTGTATTCCGATTATCCGCATCAATCCTGGTCATCGCCGCAGCAGATAATAAGCGATTCCCTCGATTCGCCTTTCAGCGCCTGCATGGATGATTCCGGTGACGTTTACGTAGTCTATAGCGATAGTTCGAAAGATATAAAATTCGTCAAGCTGAATTTCGCAGCAGGTGCCTGGTCAGCCGGATCAGCGGTTACGGTTCTGAATGTGGATGACAATTACAATCCCTTTATCCTGAAAGACAGCG
>CBDVBL010000396.1:0-2697 GCA_965372205.1 uncultured bacterium | reverse complement strand
CTAACGCCCGGAGGCAGGAGCTTCATTTATTCTGGCCCCGGACGGCTGACGGGATCTTGCGAAACGCTATTTACTCTTTGCTGGCTCCTCAATTATCTTCCTGAATAATCTATCGAATTTCTCTGATAAAATATCCCAGCTATATTGCTCTGTTACTTTTTTGCGGGCATTTTCACCCAGACGATCGGCGAGATCATCATCGGTTAAAATTTTAATGAGGCCTTCGGCAAGTGCAGCTCTATTTTTTTCTATGACCAGCCCGGTAGCCTCGTGCACCACCAGGTCCTCAGTGCCGCCCAAGCCGAATGTAACGGTCGGAACCCCACAGGCGCCGGCCTCTACGGCACTGATCCCCAATCCTTCGGGTGTCACGGACGGAAAAGCCAGCGCCCTGGCGCTACGGTATCTTTCAGGCAGCTCATCATAACGTACCCGGCCGCATAACCTGACAGAGTTCTCCATTCCGAGTTCTTTGACCTTTCTTATGAGACCATCTTTTTCAGGGCCATCACCGATAATCTCGAGTTCGGCCTCGGGCGCCTTTCTTATTACTTTGCTGAACGCGTCGAGTAGGACATCAACCCCTTTTTGTTTGATCAATCTCCCCAGGAAAATAATCTTTCTGGATCGGGATGGTTTATGCGATCCCTGATCAAATTTCTCGGTGTTTACTCCCATCGGTATTATCTCTGTTTTTGCAGGCAGGTCAAATTCTTTCAATAGATCTTTCATATATCCGCTGTTCAAAGTCAAAGCCGCCGATTTTCTCAATCCATTATTTGCAAACATGCCGAACGGCTTCTTTAAGGCCAGACGAACGTCCGATCCGTGCGCAGTCAGGACAACAGGCACAGTTGATTTCCAGCTGAATCGGTTGAGCCAGAAACAGGCCGGGAACAGCCAGTGAAAATTAACGAGATCAAAATCCTCTCGATTCAAGCAGGCGAGCGCTTCTTTCCACATCGAAAGTATGAAGAATGGAATTTTGACTATTTTCCACGGCTTTTTCTTTATGCCGGGCATAATTCCGCCGGAATATGCCATGTCCTCTAGCCCCTGCGGAAGATACTTAAACCTTCTAATTTTTACGCCGTTCCAGGTTTCCTCTCGCTCAAACCCTCGATGATGCGGGACGACCACCGTGATATTCCAACCGCGTTTCTTAAGATGTGCGCAGTATTCCCAGACGAAAGGCGACAGACCATCGCCCAATTCCTTGGGGAAACTGCTTGATACAACCAGAAGGTTCATCGGAGGTCCTTTTGCAAATAGAGATTACTCACTCGGCTTTTTCCGTCCTTCTCGATATCCCCGGGCAAGACGGCTGTAGAACAACCAATCGTAACAGAAATTCAAAAACAGCGCCCCGCCTGCAATTTTCTCGAGTGTTTTCAGGATCGATATAGAGAACCCGGATCGCAGGGGAGATAGCATCTTTGAAACCGCCTTTTTCAACATTCCAGCTTTCGAATCGGGCAATCCCAGAATCCAGCCTTTATCAAAAATGAGCTTATCGGGATGTTTTTCAAGCAGCACTCGATAGCTGGTTCGGCCATATCTCTCATATTCTCCCAGCATCTCCTCGAGAGATTTCTTATGGTAATGATAGCATACCGCATCCGGGTTATACCATATGGGAATCGACTCCTTTTCCAGCCGCAATCCGAAATCGGTATCTTCCCCCTTCCAGCCCTCGAATGATAGATCAAATCCCGATAGCCTTTCGAATATATTTCTATCGATGGAGAAATTACCACTGGTAAAATACTTGCCCGGAACCTGAGTTTCCGACTTTGCCGCCAGCCTGCCTCGAGATGAAAGATATTCATAAAGACGGTCGTTTTTCCATCCAGGCGGGTTGCGCCATGATCCAAGGATAACCGATGCCGGATGCCGTTCCCAGGAACCCATAAAAGAATCGATGAAAACGGGGCCAGGGACCATATCGCCATCGAGGAAAATCACTTTCTGGCCGGCCGTCTTCTGAAATCCAGTATTGCGGATAATGGATCGGCCGACATTTTTGGCGGCGCGGGTGTATTTCAGAAATATCGGCAATCGTAGCCTCTTTACAAAACTCTCGGTGCCGTCGTCAGAGCAATCATCTGCAACAACGATCTCGAACATCTTCGGGTTCTTGATCTGTCTCGCCAACCTGTCCAGTATCTTTCCGAGAGTTTCCTTCTGATTATATGTAACAATCAGGATTGAATAACTGATCATATCAACGATTCCAGGTCTTTGTATATTTCGATCCACTTCAACGATTCGGTTTCCCAGTTGTTTTTCAGAGATGATTTTCGACAATTCTCCCTGGCCGCCAGATATATATTATCATTAAAAAGAAACCCCGCTAAAGCATCGGCTGCTTCCCGCGGATCGTTTATTGAAACCACCACGCCGGTTTTTTCATCTTCGACAAAGCGCGATATCTCCGGCATGGGGGAGACAACCTGAGGTATGCCGGCGATTAGATACTGAAAGAGTTTCTGCGGCAGAGCCAGTCTGTTATTCAAGGCGATATCCTCCATCAATAAGATACCCGCATCCGCGGAGGCGGTATAATTCAAAAGCTCATCGGGAGGGATCCTGCCGGCGAATATGAGTTTATCACCGACGTCCAGACTGGACGATTTCTCTTTCAGCTCGGATTCAATCGGCCCCCCCCCTATAAACATCATCACAACTCTATCCAGA
>CBDVBL010000395.1:0-2713 GCA_965372205.1 uncultured bacterium | reverse complement strand
TAGGAGCCGGTCTCGAGCTATATATATCCACAACGATGGGGGAAAAGAGGAGATCTGTGTCTCTGGATTTCGCGGCCGACAGGATCTGGAACTCCCTGTATACATACAGGCTTTTCGTCGACTACGGCGAATTCAAAAGAAATTATTATATAGACCATGAATATCAAGGATACCTCAGAGAGTTTAACCACGGCGGTGAGCTTTCCCTGGGACGGCAGATTCCCCGATTGGGGACGATATCGATTGTCGGGCAGATTCGCAGATATAGATGGGATGAGTTCGACAGGGCTGACAGACAGCAATTCGACAAAGGGAGCATAGGCTTTCGATCTATTGTAGATACAAGAGATGAGCTCGATTTTCCGCAATCCGGTAAATATCATCTTTTCGAACTGGAGTTCGCCGGGGAGCTGTCCGGTGATAAGGTGGCGTACACAAGATTCTTTACGTCATTTGAGTCTTATTACCGGCTGGGCAGCCGGCTGAATTTTCATCCGAAATTCTCTCTGGGGATTTCCACCAATTTTATGCCGTTTTTCGATCAGTTCGCTTTAGGCGGACAGCGAAATTTCATGGGGCTGTTCGAAGACGAAATCGTGGGGGAGAAGCTCCTTTTAGGCGATCTCGAGATTCGCTACAGGGTCCTCGGCCCGATATATTTAAGGGGTAAATACAACATGGGAAATATCTGGGGGAAGATTGAAAGCATCAGGCTATCCGAATTGAGATATTCCGGCGGAATCGGGATGGCTGTCAAAACCTTTGTCGGACCCGTTTCAAGCTGGTACGGACGAACCGACGAGGGGCTGGATGCGTTCTACTTGTCTGTCGGATATAATTGGTAACAGTGGTACAAAGGCTTCCTTCTATTTCCAGATCGCTTTAAGAAAATCTTCGAGGATACCATTGGCTATAAACGTATCCAGAGCTTCCTCGGTCGCCTTTCTATCCATGCCCCAGATCGAGATTTTTGGATCGGTGAAATCTTTGTCGAGCTGGATAAAGTATTTATTCTCCAGCGAGAGATAAACGGGCAGTTTTTCGACAAAATCGGCGGCCACTGAGTTAACTCCCGGCCCCCCGATAGCCACGGTCGGGCAAACCTGAATAATCTTGTCATGCTTATATAAGGCATCCGAAATAACCAGGCATTTCCTGAACGGATGATTCCCGAAAAGAGAGGAGGATTCGAAGGCTCTTTTTAGCTTATAGGCCAGGGGCCTGTCGACTTCCTCGGGTTTGGTGTCTATCCCCACGATGATGAGAATAGTCTGGTTGACATCAATCTCTTGCACGGATTACACATATATCGAGACATCGTAGCTGTCAATCATTTTTGCACAGCTTGCTGTTGAATTTGTAAAACGGGGGTTTTCGGCCGTGAAGGAGTCCTATTCTTAGCAGGTTGCGGACATTGGGGTATAGGTTAAGCTTATGCCAATTGGCAGGTTGACGGTCTACCATCTGAAGGCATCAGGTCATTGCCATGGTCTACCGCTCAGAGATTTCTGAATCTATTGAAAAGGCTTCTGGCGTCTATATCTTCCGGATGTCGTTGATTCCAGTCATCCATCAAAGCCTTGGCCTCGTCCCCCAGCCTCCCTGATTTCATCCTGGCTTCTTCAGAGCCCGTCAGAGCCAACTCGGCATCAGCTCTTTGCTGCATTTGAATGGTCAGGTCGCGCAGAAGCCTGAAAGCGATGGCATTGTTCGGCTGAAGTTCGTAAGCATTCTTGTAGTGAGTAAGGGCGGAGTCGGGGATTCCGTTGTTGTAATAAAAAACGCCCAAAAACTGCTGATATAAAATAACACCCGGCCTGGCTTCGGCCGCTTCTTTCAGCTTTGATAATCCCACAGCCTTCACAAATTCGATTATGAACGTATCACCAAGCTCCGCGTAGACCTGCTGCAAGTTGACATAGATCTGATGATAGTAAGGAACCGTTTCGACCGCCTGCCACAAGACCTCGATGGCCCTGGCCGTATCACCGATGGTTTTGTAGGCATTTGAAAGCTCGCAGAACCTTTCCGGGAAGGTGGTAGTCAAGCCGACGTTGTTATCATCCTTGTAGGCGCTGAGATCGTTCATTCGCCGGTAGCGATAGATGCCCGTGATGAGGGAATCGGAAATCGGGATATTGTATCGCGGTTTAGTGGTATCAGGATCGACTTTCAAAACAATACCGTGCCGGATGAGACGGTCGGTGAGGGTCCAGCGGTTGGACACGGGCACCGAACCGGAGAAATAAATCGGCTTATCGAGGTTGGCTATGATCAGCTGCTCGATCATCTGATCCTGCACCCTCATGAATCTCCCCGTGCGAGGGTCCTGGGTTGGAGTGAGATATCGCATTTGCTTGCGGATGCTGTCATAGAATCTCTCGGCGGGACGATAATAAATTATTGATCCGCGTCTGTCCGCGGGTACCCACCTGATCTGGTCGTCTTCGAGGAACATGTTAAGACCCATTCCCCCATTATCCCTCGACCTTTTTAGCTGCAGGATGTACCAATCAGTATTCAAAAGACTCAGGTTGACGACTCTCACATCCTTGCGTACCTGATCCACTTCCTGAATGTACCATAGAGGAAATGTGTCATTATCGCCGTTGGTAAATAATATGGCTTCGGGTCTGCATGATTGCAGGATATTGTAGGCGTAGTCTATAGGCACGTAGTCTTTGCTCCGATCGTGTGTTTTAAAATGAGCATA
>CBDVBL010000394.1:0-2717 GCA_965372205.1 uncultured bacterium | reverse complement strand
AAGAAATAAACAAATATTCAGAAGATTTGAAATTTGAAAAGCGATTAATAACATGAGGCTTTATGAATACGAAGCCAAGATGCTCTTCGGTAAATTTGGGATTCCGTTGCCCGGGAGCGGACATGCACGTTCCGCAGAAGAAATCGAGGAAATTACGGAGAGACTCGGTCTTCCGGTAATTCTTAAATCTCAAGTATTGACGGGCGGGCGGGGAAAGGCCGGAGGTATCAGGATCATAAACAAAAAAGAAGACCTCCGGGTTCAATCTGAAGAGTTGTTTAATCTTAAAATCAAAGGCTATCCGGTGAGTTCTATTCTGGTTGAGAAGGCGCTTGATGTAGATCGGGAGCTCTATCTCGGGGTTACCATAAATCGAACCGATTATAAAATCGCGGTGATTGCATCGGATTCAGGAGGAGTAAATATCGAAAAGGTTGCGGAAGAGACGCCTGAGAAAATCTATACGAAAGAGTTAGAGATTGATGAGAAATTTTATCAATTCCATGCCATACAGCTCGGCGGCGAGATAGGAATTCCATCGGATAAGATTCGCGATTTCGGCGCGATTGCCCGGGCATTATTGAGTTTTTTCAGATCTTATGATGCCAGGCTGGCGGAGATCAATCCTCTAATTTTAACGAAATCAGGTGAATTGGTTGCCGCCGATGCCCGCGTAAGTCTCGATGATGATGCCCTTTTCCGTCATCCCGATCTGAAAGAGTTGGGAATCGAGAGGCGCCATGAGGAGGGTGAGCTCACTGCGAGAGAGATCCAGGCCCGGGAATGGGAAATCCCATACCTCGATCTGGATGGTGATATCGGCATGTTCCCCGGCGGCGCCGGTTTCGGTATTATGGGCAATGATTTTATTCGATATTTCGGAGGGAAACCGGCTAATTTCATGGATTCCGGCGGCGGGCCATCCCCGGAGCGGATCGCCAGGATGCTGGTTTTACTCGATGAAAACTCTCAGGTGAAGGTTATATTCGGCGCCAGGTTCGGCGGGATATCCCGTTGCGATGATTTTGCGAAAGGAGTCGTAAAGTTTCTGCGCGAACATGGTTTGTCGAAGCCGATGGTTATGCGAATGACCGGCAACATGTGGCGGGAGGGCGTGGAAATATTCGAGCAGGCAAGGAAGAAAACGCCGGAGCTGTTTGAACAGATTGAGTTTCATGGTATAGAAGTGCCGATCGAGGATATAGCCAGGAGGGCCGTGGAGATGGCGAAAAGTGCAAGATGAAGAAGCTGGGATTCCTAATATTGATTATCGGGCTTGCCTGTGCGGGCCCATTTCGTCGCGGCGGCGCGTTACGAGACGGTCCTGTTCCATTTCAAACGATATTAGCGGGATCTCACAGTCTGGCAGATACCGCTTACGTTGAATTGGTAACAAACAAAAGGGAATGGGAAAATATCTGGCTCATTGCCAAGGGTCTGGTCGACCCTCTGCCGTCGAGACCGACCGTCGATTTCAGCCGCCAGTATGTAATAGCCGCTTTCATGGGGCAAAGAGGGAGTTCGGGCTATCGTATCGAGGTGGCATCGATTGAGAAAATGGGCAGGGTCTTGAACGTATATATCAAAAGATATGAAACGCCCGGTATGCTTACGGTTATAACAAATCCGTTTACACTGGTCCGTATACAGAAAGGCAGTTATCGGTTGAAGATCATCGAGCAGATCGTAAGATGAGAATAGGAAGAAGACTGGTTATCGCAGACAGGGATCCTTGAGATTTGGCGATACTTTTAACCAAGGATTCAAAAGTTATAGTCCAGGGAATCACCGGTGCCGGCGGATCGTTTCATACCAAACGTATGCTTGAATACGGCACTAATATAGTGGCCGGGACATCGCCTGGCAAGGGCGGACAATCTGTAGAGGGAGTTCCAGTAAGAGATACTGTAGCTGGGTGCGTTTCCGAGTTTGACGCCGATTTTTCGGTTATTTTTCTGCCTGCAGGATTTGCCTGCGAGGCGGCAATAGAGGCAATTTATGCCGGAATCAAAACCGTAGTTGTAGTTCCGGAGCATATACCCATTGCCGACATGTTGCAGGTCAGAAAAGCAGCTAAGGAACATGGGACAGTGGTGATCGGTGGTAATACAGCCGGGATAATCACACCGGGACAGGCAAACGTCGGCATAATTCCCGATAACGCATTCAAAGCCGGCAGGATCGGCACCGTATCCAGGTCAGGCTCTCTTACTTATTATGTTGCTGATACACTCACCCGGACAGGATTCGGCGAGACTACCTGCGTGGGACTCGGGGGCGATCCGGTGCTCGGGTCCACTTTCGATGAGATACTGCTTCTATTTGACGAAGATGATGACACCAAGGCTATCATAATGGTGGGCGAGATCGGCGGCGTTTACGAGGAACGCGCGGCGGAAACTGTGAAGGGACTTTCCAAACCGGTGATCTGCATGATAGGTGGCGTATTCGCGCCGCCGGGCAAGAGGATGGGACATGCCGGCGCCATAGTGGAGGGCAGTATGGGCACGGCGCAATCGAAACTTGACGTTTTGATAAAAACCGGAGCCCATCATGCAAAAACATTCATGGATATCCCGGAGATTCTGCAGAGGTTAAGCGTATGAGCTATCAGCCGGAGCCGGTGGCGAAGATTATCAGAAAAGGAATCATCGAGTCCATCCATTACGGCTCGGTTGCGGTAGCCAGCGCCGATGGCCGCATGTTGTATTGGGTCG
>CBDVBL010000393.1:0-2719 GCA_965372205.1 uncultured bacterium | reverse complement strand
AACCTACCATCAGCTTTAGTTACTACTAAGACAATACAGGAAAATAAGAAAATTGGAAATACGATATTTGAGTATTATCCGGCGAGTCTTTATTGCTACACGCTGGGTTACAATATTGTCAAATACAAGAAAAACGATATGAGTTTTAAGCATCTGTAATCTCATTTCAAATATCGGAGATGGCGGAGTGGATGGAAGCGGGCACGGGAAATGAACCGTTCAAC
Source organism: uncultured bacterium (assembly GCA_965372205.1). Taxonomy (GTDB): domain Bacteria; phylum Zixibacteria; class MSB-5A5; order UBA10806; family UBA10806; genus CBDVBL01. The sequence continues at coordinate 2,495 of CBDVBL010000393.1, read as the reverse complement.
CTACGGCGGAAGTCACGAGCCCGGCGATTTTCCACTTTCGGCTTTGATTTGATTGCTTGTCAGAAATATCTGGATTGAGAGATTGATCTATGAGAATTAACGATCTCGGCGAATTCGGTTTCATCGACCGGATAAGAAAAGGATGCCTTAACCGCAAAAGCGGAGTTATGGCCGGTATCGGTGACGATTGTGCTGTATTGAAATCGCCCGACGGATCGGCAATTCTACTTACAACGGATATGTTGGTGGAGGGCGTTCATTTTCTGCGTCAATATGCGTCTCCGTTTTTGTTAGGGCGCAAGTCGCTGGCTGTGAATATATCCGATATAGCGGCCATGGGGGGAAATCCGAAAGAGGCCTTAGTCGCAATAGCTATACCGAAGCATTCTGAAATTGAGTTTCTCGACGGGCTTTATGACGGTATTAAATCTATGGCCGCAGAATATGACATCAACTTGCTGGGAGGCGATACGGTATCCTCGCCGAAGGACCTGGTGATCAGCATAACGCTAATGGGCGATGCGGCGGAGGATGAGGTCTTATACAGGTCCGGCGCAGCGGTTGGCGATATAATATTCTTAACAGGGACGGTCGGGTCGTCAGCTGCAGGATTGGATTTAGCCATCAAGAATAGACAATTCGATGACAAGAATCTGCTGCTGGCTGCCCACTTCGAACCCGTTCCGCATGTAAAGGCCGGACGGATTATAGCCATTTCGAAGATCGCAAATTCCCTGATCGATGTTTCCGACGGCGTGTCTTCGGATCTGAGACATATATGCGAAGAATCAGGAACAGGCGCGATCATAGAATTCGATAAGGTACCGTTGACCGGGTCATTTCGAGAGTATTGTGAAAAATTCGGTCTCGCTCTAGAGAAACTGGCGCTTCATGGTGGGGAGGATTACGTTCTCCTGGGAACGGCGCCTGAGAAATCGGTCGGGACTCTCGAAGAAACGCTAAAATCAGATGACTGCAGCTTTTTCCCCATTGGCAGGATTACGAAAGAAAAAGGGATCAGGGTGCAGTATGATGATGGTCGTATTCAAGAAATCGATGATTCCGGCTACGATCATTTTATACAACGTTGATCGCAGATATCGAAAGCCACCCATAATAGGATAAGTCTTCATATTTCATATTCGTCCTTGACTGAAGGATATTATTTCTCATAGAGATAACGTTATGCGCAATCTATTGCTGTCGATTGCCGTTCTCATTTCCTGTCCTGCCCTGGCCGCGGTGATTCATGTCGATGATATTAGCGATAACGCTCGCGGTTCAGGGGCCTCAACAGATCCTTATCGTGATCTTCAAAGAGCATTTGATTCGGCTGTCGATGGTGATACCATAATCATAGCCCCCGGACGATTCATCTCAAAAGCTTATGCATTCCCCGAAACTCTTTGCGGCAACTGCCAGGAACACAGAACGGATGTGGATGCCAGCCGGGGTTTCCTTATCGAGGGGAAAGGCCTGACGATACACGGCGCCGGAGTGGATTCTACTATACTTGTGACCAATGCCGGCTACGGCGTATTGTTTTTGCATAGTCATGATTCGGAGATCAGCAATCTTCAGATAACCGGCGGCGTCCGTGACCTCGACGGCGCAGCCACCGATGCCGCGGTGGTTGTCAAATGGGGACGAGTAACGGTTCGTGATTGTCTTATTGCCGATAACACGAATCGCCCCGATTCAGTGATAGTTGGCATTGGCGGTGTTATTGGCAGGGAGGGGGCGGAGCTTTTCATTTTGAATAACAGGATCGAAAACAATACCTGGGATGGCGTGGCTCTATATCGCGGGACCACTGCCTATATTGCTGATAATATAATAAATGGCGGCCGGGGAGCGGGGGTCGGCATCACCTGGGACGCTACTGCCACAGTGATCCGGAATCGAATCTCGAATTATTGGAAGGGGATCGGCTCGTTCGGCGATACCAGGGTGATTTGCGCGAACAACGCCGTCTTCGACAATCTCGGCTGGGGTATTATCGTTACCGGAACGTCCTATATGGACGCCACCAACAACGTGGTTTACCATAACGGCAATTGCGGCATGGCGATCTGGTCGGATGAGTGCACCGGGCGATTTTCGAACAATATCGTGGCCGAAAACGGATGGAGGGAGGAGTGGATTTGTTCCTGTGTAGGGATCGTGAACTACGGCACACTTTTCAATTTCGATATTTCATATAACAACGTCTGGAATAACGTCGCCGGCGAATATGGCGGCATGCCCGACTATACTGAGGAAAATGGAAACTCAAGCGTTGATCCTGTGTTTATAGATACTGATGATTTTATTCTCTCGCCGGATTCGCCATTGATCGATAAAGGAAATCCGCTTTTAACCGACCCGGATGGCTCGCCATCGGATATGGGATTATACGGTGGGCCAAAAGCCAGGCGGTAATCTTTCGGCGGGGGGACCAATGACCAGGATAAATTCTATCTACCCGGAGGCATAATGGAAACGAGTTGGCTAGA
>CBDVBL010000392.1:0-2722 GCA_965372205.1 uncultured bacterium | reverse complement strand
TATTTTCATATTTTCGATCAGAAGATATCTGCGACCGAGTATGGCAGGCTCAAAGCGCTTTTACTCCATTTGCTTGATTTTCTCTCAATTAACGGAGTTTTGCTCTCACAATGATTCGATCATTAAAAAATCGGGGCCTCTTCAGGCCCCGATCCAAAGATCCGTCGTCGGATTTAATTATTTCAGAAGCGTCATCTTCCGGGCCGACTCCTCGCCGTTAGTTCTCAGGCTGTAGTAATAGACACCCGACGCGACTTTCTCGGCATCCCAATTGACGGAATGCACGCCCGCCTCCATCTCGCCATCGACCAGAGTGGCAACCCTGGCGCCCGTGATATCGTAGACCGAGAGCTTGACATGGGAATTCCCGAGCAGTTCAAACTCGATATTCGTCCTGGCGTTAAACGGGTTGGGGTAGTTCTGGGACAGGGCAAATGTCCTCGGAATGGCTTCATCGTCGTCAATACCCGTTAGTGGATTAGGATGCGCCAGGTACAGGATAGGGCTGATAGTAGCATCACCTTCCTGAGGATTGTCCTGAGGGATACCACCGGCGTCCTTATCGTTAACGTACATGATATGCAGATAACCATCGACCCTGTCGGCCAGCGTAGCCCAGTGATCGGAATCGCACTCACCCGGCGCGCAGTCGGGGCTGGGAGAATTGGTCAGGTTTTCAGGCTCAGCCCAGTTTGCTCCCCCGTCAGCCGAATAAGTCATGTAGATCTCGCCATTGGCCCAGTCACTATACTGCCCTCCGGCGGAACAGTCGAGGGTATCAAAGAATCCGGTATATGCGGTGAAAATTGCGTTGGTAGGCTCGTGTACGCCGAGAGACATCTTGGCAATACTAAGGTTCCAGGCCCCTGGGCGGCAGCCTTCTTCAACCCATGCCGTGTCACTGCGAGTGATTTCGTTAATTTCGCCGGACTCGGTATCGAAATGGTTGAGGAAGGTCTGGAATGAAGTAAAGAAACCCTCGGGGGTATCATAAACAAATTGCGCATTCCAGATGATGTGAAGGTTGTCGTTGTAATCGTAGATAGCCGCCAGGTCCGTGTATGCCTGCAGCGTATCGCGATCAGTGTATCCGGTTACATCAACCTTATCATTTTCCCAATCCCACGTAAGGCCGTCCTCCGATTCTATATAATAGACCGTGTTGTACAATTGGGCGGCTACCGGTGCGGGATCTGGTGGGGAAGGTCTGGTGGAGTAATTGTAAACGATGGCCACCTTGTCGGAGACCGGGCTGGCGACTACATTCTGTGAAATGGTCGAAAGCGTTTCAACATTATGTATCCGTGACCAGCTTTCACCACCGTCGGTCGACACGGTATAGGAAAGATCCTGCATGACTATCCCGGCGTCTTGGGCTTCCACGCTGGCGATGTGGATGTTATCATTACGATCGAGGGTTATATACGGCCAGAGGCATTGAACGGCCAACATTTCCGGCGGATCGTAATAATTGAATATCCCGAAACCCCGTACCTGGTCTTCCGCGTAGGTAACGGCATCACCCGACGTTTCGTGATAGGCAACGCCGGCGCGATCGTCGCCGGTGATGGAGATCTGCGTATATCCTCCTCTGGTTAACTGCGAAACAGGCTGCCCGCCTAACCAGCCGGTGCCACCCTTATAGTTAAACCAGACCTCTCTTTGGCCGACGCCGGGCGGCTCGATATCGATACCCTTCATCCAGGCGAAGTGCACGCCACCAGCGTTATCAGCGACAACTCGGTTGCCCGTGGAGCCGTTGCACTGATAATCGTACTCTGTAAATCCAACCGTATCGCCGGGAGAATTCGTTATTAATCCGCCGGGTACCGGATAACTAGTCACGTTGGGGATAGGTTCGTCGCCTCTAATGAGAACTTCCACCTGCATCGGGCCCTTAAGGTTTCCGGCTATGGAGGAAGCCGTAAAGACAGCAACCAGCGCCAGAACTGACCAGAATAAAAGCTTTTTCATTTTCTGTTAACTCCTGAAGAAAAGGTTAAAAATAACGTCATCTTTGTAACAAATTAGTCTCAGTATCACCTCCCCGATTTGATACTTAATCTTGCGGTTTTCTATTAAAGTTCCTTTCTTTAATTAACGAGCGTCAAACCCAATTCTTCCAGTAGCGGCTGGAGAGTATCGGCTTCCGAGCCGAAAAGACGTTCGAACTCTCCCTTAAACATCTCAACAATCGAACTGATCGAAATTGTTTCATTAATATGCTCGTAGAGACACGACGAAGCTTCTGCGAGCTTCCTTCTCATCTCGGTCCCGTCATCCGATCTTAAATATCTGGTTATATCGACCACTGGCGCCTTCAGGGGCATCGAACCCTGCTGGAGAATGGCCTTTTCAAATATTCGTTGTGCGGACGCCAGCAATTTTTTTCCATCGATAGAGATTTCGCCCCTGTCGACCATGGCGAAACACGGACCGGATGCTCCCCCACGCCTTCCCGAAGACCTTTGCCAGGAAGCCTCCACGTTCAACCTCCGCAAGGCCGATATGAGAATATCATTGATCCTGGCAAATATATCTCCAGCCTCGATAGCCGTCAGGGCATCCGGCGTCGGCCATACAACGCTATAACAAAGATCATGACCATGCAATAGTTCCCGGCCGCCTGTCGGGCGCCGAACAACCTCGATACCGTCTTGACGGCACAGTTCAAGATCGATCCTTTTTCTACGATCCTGATTGCAGCCGATGCTTATCGTAT
>CBDVBL010000391.1:0-2723 GCA_965372205.1 uncultured bacterium | reverse complement strand
TGGGCGATTTTTATGAGCTTTTCGGCGATGATGCCGTTGTAGCCTCTTCTATCCTCGGGATTGCCCTGACCTCGAGGGCGCATGGCGATTCCGGCAAATTGCCTCTCGCCGGTATTCCATATTATACCCTGGACCGATATCTCGCAAAGATTCTGAAGGCCGGATACAAGGTAGCCGTCTGCGATCAGGTGGAGGACCCGAAAAAAGCCGCGGGAATCGTCAAACGGGAAGTCGTCGAGGTCTTTACCCCCGGCAGCATAACCCTCGATGGTGCCCTTGATGAGGAAAAACCGAGTTACCTGGTATCTATAAATCCTCAAAATGGGTTTATAGGCATGGCTTTGCTGGATATCTCCACCGGGCGGTTTATCGTGGATGAGTTCGAGGAGGCTAAACTCGAGGACAGCCTGACCTTCCACGATCCCTCGGAGGTGGTTATTCCCGAAACCACAAAAGGTCGAATGGGAAAGATAATTGGATCCCTTCTACCCAATTCCACTATTACTCCTGTAGATGACTATCGTTTCGAGACGTCCATGGCTTACAACGATCTGATCACCCATTTTGGCACCGACAGCCTTGATGGCTTTGGCCTGGGGAATATAACTCATGCTCTGGGCGCCGCCGGAGCTGCACTCGCTTATATCAAAGATCTTAAGATGGGCAAGATTGGGCAGATCACCAGGATCGAGAGGATGCAGCGGGGCCAATGCATGGAGCTCGATGCCGCCACCATAAAAAACCTCGAACTGGTTGAAACGCCATATAAAGAAAGAAAAAATTCACTGCTCTCGGTAATGGATCATACTCTCAGCGCTCTCGGTGCTCGACTCTTAAGAGGATGGATCTTATCTCCTCTGACCGATTTGAAGATGATAAGGGACAGGCAGACGGCGATAACCGCACTCCTGGAGTCTGAAGACTCCCGCGGATCGATGATCTCATCGCTCAAAAGAATACCGGACCTTGAACGTCTGGCCTCAAAAATCGCTATGAGAAAAGCAGGTCCTCGCGATATCATCAACCTCAAATCAGGTCTGGATAAGGTTAGAAATCTGAAGGCAGCCGCCAACGGTATTAAAACACAACTCATTAAACAGACGGTAAATCGCATAAAATCATTGGATGATCTTATCGCCCTTATCGATAAGGCCATAGTGGACGAGCCGCCGGCCATGCTTTCCGACGGGGGCTTTTTCAAAACCGGCTTCTCGGCCGATCTCGACCGGTTGACGTCGGAAATTGAGAAGGCGAAAACCTATATCCATAATCTTCAAAAGATCGAAAGGCAAAAAACCAAAATCCCGTCTCTTAAGGTCGGCTACAACCGCGTCTTCGGATATTATCTCGAAATCACCCGGCCTCACCTGTCTAAAGTTCCGCCGCATTATGTCAGAAAGCAAACGTTGGTTTCTGCAGAGAGGTTTATAACCGAAGAACTGAAGACCAGAGAAGAAGTCATCTTAAACGCCGAGGAGAAAATCAAGACTATAGAGTATAAGCTGTATGATGAGCTTCTCGACGCACTCTGTGCCAGGGTCGTCGACATTCAAACCAACGCCAGCGCAGTTGCGGTTCTGGATGTCCTTCTGGGTTTCGCTACTCTGGCGGAGGAAAAAGGATACGTGATGCCGAAGCTCAACAATAGCCTGAAGATTAATATATCTGACAGTCGCCACCCGGTGCTGGAGCGAATCCTGGTGTCCGGGAAATTCATCCCGAACGATATCATAATTGATGGTGCCAGGAAGAGAATGGCCATCATTACCGGGCCGAACATGGCGGGCAAATCGACTTATCTAAGGCAAGTGGGCTTGATAGTCCTTATGGCGCAGATGGGTGCACCCGTTCCGGCGAAATCGGCAGATATCGGGATTTGCGATAGAATCTTCACCAGGGTGGGCGCCTCCGACGATATTCTCAGGGGGAGATCGACCTTTATGGTGGAGATGACGGAGGCCGCCGCCATCATCAACAATGCCACCAACAAAAGCCTGATCCTTCTCGATGAATTAGGCCGGGGGACGTCCACGTACGACGGACTGGCTATCGCCTGGTCGCTGGTCGAATATCTCAATCGTGTCGAGGGCGGAAAGGCCCGCACTCTATTTGCCACCCATTATCATGAATTGATCGAACTGGCCGAAAGAACCGATGGGATTGTCAACCTCCAGGTGGCGGTTAAGCAATGGCAGGATTCCATTGTATTCCTCTATAAAATTGAGCCTGGTGGGTGCGATGATTCCTACGGCATACAGGTGGCCAGATTGGCCGGATTACCCGAAAGGTTACTGGATAGGGCGAAGGAGATTCTCGCCCGCCTCGAAACAAGCCAATCGCCCGATGGAGAGGCTGCCATACATAAAGGTGCGGCGGCCGCATATCAAATATCGTTTTTTTCCCCGCAGGAAAGCCGACTTCTGGAGTCTCTGGATAAAATCGATCCCGATCAATTGACTCCCATCGAGGCGCTGAGAATATTGAATAAATTGAAAAATCTGACGAAAGATAAAAAACAATGATCTTATCCAGGATAATATGCTGTTTGCTGTTGCTTGCGCTTACAATGCCGGTCGGCTCAACGGCTGAGGCGAAACAGCCGGATTCGCAAGCGACGCTATATATGATCGGAATAGAGGATCTTAGTCCTCAAGCCCGACCCTGGCTTATCGGGGAGGATTATGCCCTCGTCTTAAAAGGCGATATGCCTGCGGGTGTTGTCT
>CBDVBL010000390.1:0-2726 GCA_965372205.1 uncultured bacterium | reverse complement strand
GTAATCTCACCAATCTTATCTCCGCTCTGGGTGGGAGGATATAGATGGCCGAGGAGTCATATCAGGAAAAAACAGAACGAGCGACCCCCAAACGGCGGGAGGATGGCCGCAAAAAGGGACAGGTCGCCCGCTCAATGGAGCTTAACTCCGTGACCATCCTCTTCTTCGGACTGGTTTCCCTGAGCTTTCTATCTGGTTGGATCTTGCAGCAAGTCACAGGTGGCTTTACCGCAAATATTGCATTAATCCCCGATCTCATTCTCACTCCCTCAACTGCCCATCAAATATTCAAGGAAAATGGTTTCAGAATCTTACGCACCGTTTTCCCGATGATGGTCGTTATCGCAATAGGGGGCATTCTGATCAACTTCGCTCAGGTAGGCGCTCTCTTCACCCTGGAGCCGATAACACCGAAGGCTGAGAAATTCAATCTAGCAAAGGGGGCCAAGCGAATCTTCTCCAAGAAAACGGCAGTAGAGCTTTTCAGAGACGTATTGAAGGTTGGCATCATAGGTTTGGTAGCATTTCTAACTATAAAAGCCGAGTTCCCGAATATAATCCTGTTGACCGATCAAAGTGCCAGTCAGGTCTTAGTTTTCTGCGCCACCACCACCCTGAAACTCGGGTTGAGGATCGCCTTGGCGCTATTGTTTCTGGCTATCCTCGATTTCGCGTTCCAGAGGTTTGAGCAGGAGAAAAACCTTCGCATGACCCGGCAGGAAGTTAAAGAGGAGCTGAAGGAATACGAGGGCGATCCGCTAATCAAATCCCGCGTCAAGAGAATCCAGCGCGAGCTATCCCGCAAGCGGATGATCAAAGAGGTTGAAACCGCTGATGTTGTAGTTACTAACCCAACTCACATAGCAGTTGCCCTGCGATATGATATGGAGAAGGATGAAGCGCCGTTGCTGGTTGCCAAGGGTAAGCGGCTGATCGCGGAAAAGATAAAAGAGATCGCCAGAAAATTCGATATCCCCATTGTCGAAAACAAGCCTCTTGCCAGATCGCTCTTTGATCTGGCCGAGGTCGGGATGCTGATACCCGCCAAGCTCTATCGGGCCGTGGCAGAGGTGCTGGCTTACGTCTATAAACAGAAGGGTAAGATCTGATGGCCGATGCGGCTGCCATGATTCGTGGGCGACAGCCTTTACTGGTGAAAATCACTCAGCATTCCGATGCTGTGCTGGCCGTGATGGTCGTCTGCATCATCGCCATTCTGGTTCTGCCTCTGCCTCCAAGGTTTCTTGATTTTCTTCTGGCGTTCAGCATAACGCTGTCTCTGGTGGTTCTTCTCGTCACGATGTATATCACGCGTCCGCTGGAGTTTTCGGTTTTCCCCGGCATGCTTTTGATCCTGACCCTGTTTCGCCTGTCGCTGAATGTCGCCTCCACAAGATTAATTCTCACAACCGCATATGCCGGCGAGGTGATTGCATCGTTCGGTAATTTCGTGGTCGGCGGAAACTATGTCGTTGGCTTTATAATCTTTGCCATTCTGGTCATAATCCAGTTCATCGTCATCACCAAGGGCGCGGGCCGGGTCGCCGAGGTTGCGGCTCGTTTCACGCTCGACGCCATGCCCGGCAAACAGATGGCTATCGATGCAGATCTTAATGCCGGCCTTATCACTGAAGACGATGCGCGCAAGCGCCGCGATCTTATATCCCGGGAGGCGGATTTCTACGGCGCCATGGACGGAGCTTCTAAGTTTGTGCGGGGCGATGCCATCGCCGGGATATTGATTACCCTTATAAACGTCATCGGCGGCTTCATAATAGGGACCTTGCAGCTTGGCATGTCGCTACCTGAAGCCCTGAAGACATACACTTTGCTTACAGTAGGTGACGGCCTCGTAACCCAGATTCCGGCTTTAATCATCGCCACGTCGGCCGGTATGCTGGTCACCCGGGCAGCGTCCGATTCTAATCTCGGCAAGGACCTCTCGTCACAGATCCTCTCCCATCCAAAAGCCATTTTCATCGCCTCCGTTATGCTCTTTGGCTTCGGCCTTATCCCGGGATTGCCGACTTTGCCTTTTGTGCTTCTCGGGGGAATAACAGGCACCGTCGCTTATACCGCTATTAAAAGCAAAAAAGAAACGGCCCCGGAGGAGCAAACATCCCAGGAGCCCGAAACGCCGGTTGAGCGTATCGAGGATTTCCTGAAAGTAGATACGCTTGAGGTGGAGATCGGATATGGCCTCATACCGATGGTTGATGATTCGCACGGCAACGATTTGCTCGATCGTATCGCAATTATAAGACGCCAGATGGCATCCGAACTGGGTTTGATAGTGCCCCCCATCAGGATCAGAGACAATGTTAGCCTCAGGCCAAACGAATATCATGTAAAAATCAGGGGGGTCTCTATAACGTCATCGGAGCTTTATCCCGGACAGATGCTGGCGATCGACCCCGGGACGATTTCAAATCCCATAGCTGGCATTAAAACGACCGAACCTGCATTCGACCTGCCGGCGATATGGATCGAGGAAAGCCAGCGAGCCCTTGCGGAGAAACGCGGTTATACTGTGGTTGAGCCGACCGCGATATTAGCCACCCATCTGACCGAGATCATCAAATCCCACGCCGCCGAGCTATTGAGTCGTCACGAGGTAACCAAGTTAATTGATAATATCAAGAGCGAACACCAGGCATTGATAGAAGAACTCATTCCCAATCTACTGAATATCGGCCAGATCCAGCATGTCCTGCAGAACCTGCTGG
>CBDVBL010000389.1:0-2733 GCA_965372205.1 uncultured bacterium | reverse complement strand
AATGCATGGGGAATCTATTGAGTCTCCGCATTCGATGGCCATTAAATGATAATCCTGATTTCCGGCGTCCCGAAAGAGAGGATCAACATCAATATTACCTTCACCTTCCCAACCACCCTCAACATTACAGTATGTAATTTGGGGTAAGCCCACAGCGATGTAGATTTCACTATGAAATGGTGCGAAATTATCCCGAAAGTTATTATTCGTAATTATCGGGTTTGAGCCCCACGTGGATAATCCGCCGCCAAGGTCAAAAGCTGAGTTCTCCAATATATTACTGTTATAGATTAATGGGCTGGAATATTCGCAGTAAATACCGCCGCCAGTATCTTCGGAGTAATTCGTGGTAATAATATTGTTGAAAATGCGTGGATGAGAACCAATACAGGAAATTCCACCTCCTCTATGTACACTGGAATTTAAGGTCACGATATTCAGATAGATAAAAGCACTTGAGCCATCGTAACATTGGATACCACCGCCACCCCAATAGGCAGAATTGCCAAAAATACTATTGCTAGTGATGTTAGGATTAGAGCGTTCACAAAATATCCCTCCACCATTGGCATCCGAAGCAGTATTTTCCGTAATTATATTATTCCTTATCGTAGGGTTGGAGAAATAGCAATAGATCCCACCTCCCTCATAGGAGTATCCGTTACGTATTGTGAACCCAGCAATTGTGGCAGAGAGATTTTCATTCGTTTCAAAGACTACAACTGAGCCACTTGAATCTCCATCTATTACAGTCGTGGAAATGAACGAGGTATCATCTGTCGTCAAAAACAGCGAGCCCAGCACAATATTGTGCCCGTTGAAATTGATATTCTCGACATATTCGCCCGGCTGCACCAGCACGGTGTCGCCGTCGGTAGAGGCGTCTATGCCTTCCTGTATGGTGTCATAATCATCCGGGATGTTGATGATGGTGGCGGAAGCGGGTAAATGGATTATTAAAATCCAAAAAACAGTCAATCTGGAATATCGTTTCATTTTGCTCCCCCCGGTTATATCCGTTGAAACGACCCGTCCTTAAATCTGCCTAAATCGCTCTGGTATAAATATAGCGGGCTATCCACGAAAGTAAAGAGAAAAATATTCCTCTTGACCGGTTGATGGTATGGTCTATATTAGGCCGCAATCGGGCGGGCTGGATTTGATTGTGAAGCAAAAGTAAGCAGATAGAAGGAGATTTTAGTGGGAGATGAAAAAATACCCCGTCGCGATGCTCTGAACTACCTTCTTGGAGCGGGTATCGGCGCCTTAGGGGTTGCCACTCTATATCCCATGGTGCGGTATGTGATTCCCCCGCTGGCATCGGGGGCTGGAACCTCGTCGGTCTCAGCGGCGAAAGTCGGGGAGCTGAAACCAAACGAGGGCAAGATATTCAAATTCGGTAATGCGCCCGGGATCCTGGTGTTGAAGCCGGGCGGCGACCCTGCGAGCGCACTGGGCTATGCTGCTTTCACGGCGGTCTGCACTCATCTCAACTGCACCGTTCAGTATCGCGATGATCTCAAGGAGATATGGTGCGCCTGCCATAATGGGCATTTCGACCTCAACGGCAAGGTCATATCCGGGCCACCGCCGAGTCCGCTCAAAGAATACCGCGTGGCAATCAAGGGCGACGAGATATTCGTCTCCAGCGAGGAAGCTTGAAATGGCGGGCATGGGAAGGCTATATCGATGGTGGAACGAACGGGTCGATCTTGAGAATATCAAGGATTTCTTAAGTCACAAAACGGTTCCTCATCATCGTCATTCGATCTGGTACTATGTCGGCGGCATGTGCCTGTATCTGTTTGTGGTTCAGGTGATCACCGGCATTCTGCTCCTACTCTATTACAAGCCGACGGCCGAGGCCGCCTACGAATCGGTTCAGTACATCATGACGGAGGTCCCTTTCGGATGGCTGGTGAGATCGATTCACTCTTACGCCGGCAATATTTTCATAGGGCTCATTTTCGTGCACATGTTTTCGGTTTTCCTTCTGAAAGCCTATCGCAGACCCAGGGAATTAACATGGATCACCGGGGTATTGCTTTTATTCCTGGCCATGGGATTTGGGTTTTCCGGCTATCTATTGCCCTGGAATCAGCTCGCCTATATTGCCACCAACGTGGGAACGAACTTCGCGGTCATGGTTCCGGTCATAGGCGATTGGCTTCTGGAGTTTCTTAGAGGCGGAACGGAGGTTACCGGCGCCACCCTGACTCGTTTCTTCGGATTCCACGTGGCGGTATTTCCAGGGCTCTTCACAGCCATCCTCGGCCTGCACCTGCTCTTCGTGCAGAGACTGGGTATGAGCGTGCCGATCTCTATAGAGAAAGAAATCGCCTCCGGAAAAGCAAAAAGGCTGGAGATGCCCTTCTTGCCGAATTTCATATATCGTGATATACTCGGGTGGACCCTGGCGCTGGGGCTGATTGTTCTTCTGTCGTCGCTTTTCCCCTGGGAACTGGGTGAGAAAGCCGATATTCTCAAGCCTGCACCGCCCCATATACGACCGGAATGGTTTTTCGTCTTCATGTATCAAACGCTCAAATATGTTCCGAAGACGATTGGCGTTTTCGGTTTCGCCATAGGGGGACTCGTCTGGGTGCTGCTGCCATTTTTCGACCGCAAATCGAATCGCGGCGAACCAAACATGCTTTACACTATCATCGGGATATTCGTGGTGATCTATATGGTGGCTCTTACGTTGGTTGGCTATCTGGCACCGGGGGAATA
>CBDVBL010000388.1:0-2746 GCA_965372205.1 uncultured bacterium | reverse complement strand
TGTCCGGTCGGGATGTTCGGCATCTACAAACGAATGGCTTACATTAAGGCGCCGGATCTTTGCACCCGGCGCCTTCTTATTATGGTCTCCATACATCCCCGACCCTTTTTTAGGCATTGAATATAGATCTGCATGGTTATATATTTACTTAATGGGATCAACCATTAAGAGTGAATGTGCGGTGCACTGGCTGTAGGCGGTTGAAATGGCTTTCAGGTATAACATAAGATTAAGCGGCGCCGGTGGCCTGGGATTGATCCAGGCCGCCAGAATTATAGCGGAGGCGGCCGCCATCTATGATAATAAGAACGCCGCCGAGAGCTGCTCCTACGGCCCGGAGGCCAGGGGAAGCGCCAGCCGCGCCGAGATAATCATCTCCGATGAGGCCATCGATTATCCCAGGGCCGAGGCCATCGATTTCTTGATGGTACTGACTCAACAGGCTTTCGATAAACATATAAAGGATCTCCGGCCGAATGGGACGATTGTCGTGGATTCACATGTAAAAACCTCAGATGAAATTAAGGACCGGAAAGTTTACTCGATACCTTTTCTGGAAATTGCCAAAAAGGAATGCGGCAAGCCCGCCATGGCCAATATCGTAGCCCTGGGTTTTTTCGCCGCGATAAATGATGTAGTCGGCAAGAAATCAATCCAGCAAGCCATCCTGGCACGTATTCCGAAAAACTCCGAGGATATTTATATCAAGGCCTATGATGCCGGTTTGAATGCCGCAACCTGACTGACATGGGAAAAATCCCGATCGTTTTCCGATGACCGATCCATATCGTAAATTTAAGGGCTGAATCAAATGAAAGATCAGTTGGCGCGTCTCTCTGAACGAACCTCCGCCCTGGGCAATTATCATCGTAAGTATCTTCATATAATTTCCGTCAATATCGAAGCCCTGACATCATCGTTAGAGCTGCAGGGAATGCGCGACAGGGTACACCTCTGGAACCATTCGACTGAAGTCCCCGGCGAGATGGATACGTTGCTGGAAACAACATCGGATACAGCACAAAAACTAAACTTCCTTGGATGCTATTATGCACTTCAGTTTCTGCATCTGAATCTGCGCATGGTGGACATCGTCAAGCTCGAGTTAGCCGCCGGCTCCCAGCGCTGGCTGACTGGCAGAAAACTGATGCTCGAGGCGGGGCGGATGTTCCGTTACCTTACCAAATGCTATATGGAGCGATTGATTGAGATATTTCTCGATAATAGAGAAGTGCCGGAATTCGTTATGCTGGGTGTCGGCACCAGGGCCGACCAGGATGATATCGATCTCGGAATAGTTCACCGCCAATCAGAGCATTCAGAATTTCTAAATCGGGCCATTGGACAGTTATCGGCCGAGATGTTGAAAAAGGCTACACGTCTTCATTTCCATCTCTCCGAGCATGTCGGCCGGCATAGCCTGGCCGCCAACATCGAAGAATACGAGGATATGCTCGCCAGGAATAATTATGATTTTGTAATCGTCACGGAGATGCTGGGAGCGGCTACGATTCTGGGAAGTTATGAGCTTTTCGATGAGTTTAAGGTCAGGGTTACGAATAGATTCTTCTATGATCCCGGTCTCAAGGAGAATCGCTACCATGAGGGTTA
Source organism: uncultured bacterium (assembly GCA_965372205.1). Lineage (GTDB taxonomy): Bacteria > Zixibacteria > MSB-5A5 > UBA10806 > UBA10806 > CBDVBL01. Next base: position 1,135 of record CBDVBL010000388.1, on the reverse strand, counting down.
TCTTCGTGGTATACTGGGAGAAATCCGTTCCCTTCTGACCCGCCCGAAACCGTCTGAAATTATTTACCCCAAGGACGACGGCCTGCGGCCTATGAAAAGCTTGCTATCGGCTCTCAAGCTCGTCTATGGTGTGGATAAGGCCAACGCCTGGTACATTATCGATGAACTTAAATCAAAAAATTCTGAGCGAGAGCCCCAGTACAGGGATCTCGAAGAGGCCTTGAGCTTCCTCGAATTGTTCCGCCATCTCTACCAGATAATGGTTGCCCAGGACGAGGATATCATTTTGAGCGATCCCGGCATTGAGGCCATGGCGGCAAAAATAGCCGAGATGCTTGGTTTCGAGAAAACAGGGGTGGTTTCGGCCGAGGATTTTATGCTGGTCAACTATTATGAGTTTCTGGATAAAAGCAATAATGCCATCGAGGTTTTGACCGGCGATTTGAGAAAACATCTTCGGAAAATAAGCGTCTTCAATCCGATTTTTTCCGGAGAAATACACAAAAAGCCGGGATTCAAAGGCAACCTGGCGATCGATTTTATTCGGGCCTCCGATTTCTTCAAAGGGATAACCTACTGGGATGACTTTCTGGAGGAACTGGCCGATGAAAACAGCCTTTTCTACAATGAGTTTATTGAAAGTCTCAACGAATTGCCCGAAAGATTGCGGCGCAAAGTCGCCTCGGCCTATATAAGCGGCACCAGATACGATCCGGCCTCCGTCGTCAGATTTCTTGTGTTTCTCGGGGAAAAAGCGGAAACCGATGCGGAGAAAAGTGTTTTCGATCTTTTAAGTTGTCTCTTTATCGATGAAATGGCTGTCCTCCATGACGTCTCCGCCCTTCTGATACATCTTGTTTATGCCTACCCGGTGATGCTCAACAGCTTTCTTGCCCTGATCGACAAAGATTGCCTGGCCAGGTTTGCAGAGCTTTCCCGTAATGAGCCGACGTTGCCGGAACTGAATCACATTTATAAACAGCTCCAGGCTCTCTGTAATCTACACTGGCAGAGCAGTCAATTTTTCAAACGGCATTTTCACAGCATATTGAATAAATACCCGATGTTCATCAAGAACCTCCATAATAACAGCAAACTAAAGGAGATCACCAGCGGCTTTTATAGCGACCTGACA
>CBDVBL010000387.1:0-2760 GCA_965372205.1 uncultured bacterium | reverse complement strand
GCCGCTGTTACTACCACAGGCTCAACGACTTTCGTCCAACCCGATCCCGGAAGATCCGGCGCCAGTTCGGGTATATCCCGGCTTTTGACCAGGTTTGCGAATCTTGGATCTATGTTATCAACATAGCTCACCGCCACGTCTTCAAGACGTAATATGGGACCATTCACTGATTCACTTACTGTGATCCGAAGCCTCGCCTCGAACTCTCTTCTTATCATCGGCTTCCTTAAAAATCCCCTAGAGGTCCCTTTCCGATAGTTAAAATCGAAGCCCAAGAGATCGTAATCCAGGCTATTAGCTGATGCCGCACCGATGCCGCCGGCAAATACCCGGACCCCCAGCGATCTCAGCGCATCCGCAATCCCATTGGATATCGGCCCGTCGATTCCGGATTTCACCATATTCATTTGAATCTGCTTCAGTCTCTGACCTCGCATCGTCTCTTCAACGGCTGCCCGCACCGATGATATGACCACCTCCTCGTTGGTGGGAACCAGCTTCTGGGCCGATGCCGTAATGGGCCCGAGAACCAGGGATATCAAAGCGAAGATCATGTTAATTGGAATCTTCAAACTGTCTCCGAAGCTTTAAATAGTTGTATCTTACCTTCCTGTAGTACTGCGACGGCGGAGCGACACCGTAGATCTGATACTCCCGCGTTACAGTCTCTCCCAGGTTATACGCAATAATCGCATTCTTGACATCCCTGAATTTCAATATGAGTTCAAATAGATAAGCCGTTCCTATCCTGATATTTATGACAGGATCGTACAGAGCCTCGGAAGATGGCCAGTCAAATCTCCATCTGTTCGCTACATCCAATCCTATGGACGGCTTTACCTGCATCAGGCCAACTGCACCCATATGCGAACGCTGATTCCTCTTAAATGAACTCTCAGTTAGAATAACGGCCAGAACCAATAGTGGATCCAGCCCCAATTTTCCGCTTTCATCATCTATGACATTAGCCAGCATCAGGATTTCATCATCGGAAAATCCAATCTGATATTCATCGATTATTTCCAGAATCTTAAGCTTTCTTTCCAGCTCCTCTATATGTTTTTCCTGTTCGCCTATCAGGATTCTTTGATCATAATAAACCCAGACCAACCAGATAATGGCAAGCAGCTGGAGAGAATACAGCACCAGAAAAGCTATACCTATGAACCGGGAAACAATAATCGCCGAGCTTCTATTGTCTTTTATCATTTCAAGAGCCGGACTTCATTGCCGAACTCAACTATCGAGGAGATCAAATCATAAGAGTCGGAACGCTCATATTTGACGTCCACGAAACCGCCGGCATCCATCCTACATCCTTTCACGATAACCTGCCCGTCAACTTCCGGCGCCTGAAACCACGCCCGAGCATAACCGGTGCCGTTTCGTTCCACCTCATGTAAAAGCACTTTTCCCGTCCGCCCGAGATGGCTTTTCAACTTTTCCTGCGAAATTCTATTCTGTAAGTCCATAAGAGTCAAGTATCTTTCCTCGCTAATATCTTCATCCACTTGATCCGGAAATTTCTCTGCGGGGGTGCTTTCCTCGGGAGAATACTTGAAGATCCCCACATGGTCGAACCGGATTTCCTCGCAGAAATCAAGAAGCTCCCGGAAATTCCGGTCTGTTTCTCCGGGAAACCCAACTATGAACGTCGTCCGAAGTGAGATGCCGGGAATTTTCAAACGAAGCTTCTCTATCACGGAGAATATCCCTTTTCGATCGATTTTTCGATTCATCGACCTCAGAATTCTATCGTTGATATGCTGCAGTGGCAAATCGATATAGCTTACGATCTTCTCATGCGCAGCCATAGCATCAATGATATAGTCATCCAGGTGGGCAGGATGGGCATACATCAATCTAATCCACCTGCAGTTCTTGATACTGACCAGTCGGTCGAATAACGATGGAAGGGCTTTGAGGTTGCCGCTGTCTCTACCGTACATCGTCGTATCCTGCCCGATCAGGATTAATTCTCTTACACCCTCAGAGCAGAGATATTCGGCTTCTCTGACAATCTCTACCTCGGGCCGGCTTGTAAAAGGGCCTTTTATTTGGGGAATTGCACAATAGGCACAACGATTATCACAACCTTCCGAAATCCTCAAATATCCATACGGCAACGGTGGTTTTTTCCGTTTGACGGGATTGTCTTGAGCATCGAGCCGCCAGCCGAGATCTTTAAGCCGGGGGATCAGCCGGTCATGCTTATCCGATGGCAAGAAAATATCGACCTCGTTTATGGACCTTTTCAGGTTATAACGAGCCGGCAGACAACCGCATAATACCAGAATCGAGCCTGCCTTACGCCGCTTATGAAGCTCAAATAAGATGTCAAGAGATTCCACTTTGGCATCGTTTATAAAACCGCAGCTATTGACTATCAGCAGATCGGCGGAATCCACGTCTTCAGCGCCAACGAGACCTGCGCCGAGGAGGTCCATCTCAATGGCCTCCGAATCAACTTCATTTTTGGGACAGCCAAGCGTGGCCAAATAGTATTTTTTTGTCTCTTCCACCCGTCAATCAATCCTTATTCGAAACGAACGAATGGAAAATATAAGCAATTACGAGAAGGATAGGAAACAAATTGCGTATCCAGGCGTCTACTCGGTGACATCAATAAAATCAAAACCGTCGGGGATATTCAAAAAGAAAAAGTCAATCTTTCCGGGACGTTTTAGCTTTTGTTGCCTGATGGTTAATATTACATCATCACCCATGGAATCAGTATAGGCAATCTCTTTGATATTCATC
>CBDVBL010000386.1:0-2765 GCA_965372205.1 uncultured bacterium | reverse complement strand
ACCAAAGGTTCCACCCTCCACTTCAAATCATCGACATTTACTCTCAAAACCATTCACCTCTGGTATGAGCCATACTCAAAAGAGTGGGCCACAACCCACTCCCCGAATCTATTATTATACGCCATAACTCATTAAAAGCAACTGTTTTTTATAAATTTTCCAGTATCCGAATGGCCTCCTCTACGGCCTTTTCTATCGGTACTTTTTCCGTTTCAAGGCCTTTACGATTCACTATCTCCACAACACCCTCCTTAAGACTTCTGGCACCGATACAGATCCTGACCGGGATGCCTATGAGATCCGCGTCGTTGAACTTTACCCCTGCGCGCTCGTCTCGATCGTCCATGAGCAGATCGTAGCCCTTTTCAATTAGCGCTTCATATATATTGAAAGCTGTTTCCTTGATACGGCTTTCGTTAATATCAATGGGGACGACATGGAAGTCATAGGGAGCTATGGTCTTAGGCCAGATTATCCCCTTCTCGTCATGGAATGCCTCTATGGCCGCCTGGGCGGTGCGAGTGATACCGATTCCATAGGAGCCCATTATAAATGGTTTCTCGACACCTTCAGCATCGATAAAACTGGCGCCGAGGGCCTCGGAATATTTGGTGCCGAGCATGAAAATGTTGCCGACCTCGATGCCCGAAAAGGACTCCAGTCGCCCCTGGTTACAGCGAGAGCATACTTCGCCGGCTTCCGCCTTGCGAATCTCCACGTATTCGTCAATTTTGAAATCGCTCAGGTTAACGCCGACCATGTGAGTATCGTCTTTGTTGGCGCCGACAACAAAATTCTGCATCGATTTGACCTCGGGATCGGCAATTATCCTGATCCCTTCAAGACCGATCGGCCCGGCGTAACCGACCTGGGCGCCGGTGACCTGCATAACAACGTCGGGTGGGGACATCTCAAGCTCCAAGCAGCGTAGATGGTTTTTCAGCTTGATTTCGTTTATGTCGCGATCCCCCCGGATAAGAGCCGCCACGGTTTCACCTTCCGATTGATATAGAAGGGTCTTGATGAGCTTCTCAGGACCGACCTTGAGAAAACCGGTGACCTCCTCCACCGTCTTCATGTTGGGTGTGTAAACCATCTCCTTTTGCTTCGGAGATTCCTTCTTGGGCTTCTCCTGCATGACAAGCGAGGTGGCCTTCTCGACATTGGCGGCATAATCACAGCGATTGCAGGAAAGAACAGTCTCCTCGCCGCCGGCGGTGTCCACCAGAACCATGAACTCATGCGCCCCCGAACCGCCCATGGCGCCGACGTCGGATTCCACCATCTTAATATCGAAACCGCAGCGACGGAAAACCTTGAAGTAAGCATCGGCCATTTTCTGATAGGCGATTTTCAGTCCGTCCCAATCGGCGTCAAAAGTATAGGCGTCTTTCATGATGAAGTCGCGGCATCGTATCAGGCCGTAACGGGGCCGGGGTTCGTCTCTGAATTTGACCTGTATCTGGTAGAGATTGAGGGGCAGTTGACGGTAGCTGCGCAGCTCTCCCCTGACGATCCAGGTGACCACCTCTTCGTGAGTCCCGCCTAAAACGAGATCGCGCTGGTGGCGGTCTTTCATCCGCATCTGCTCTTTGCCGACGGTTTCCCAGCGGCCCGTCTTCTGCCAGAGCTCGGCCGGATGCAGCACCGGCATCATAATCTCGATGGCCCCCGAGGCGTTCATCTCCTCACGGACGATCTTCTCGACACGGTGGATTACCCGCTGCATCAGCGGAAGAAAATTATAGACACCGGCGGTCAGTTGCCGCACGTATCCGGCGCGAAGCAAAAGCTTATGAGATGCTATAACGGCATCGGATGGGTCCTCACGCAGCGTCGGGATGTATGTCTGGCTCCAGAGCATTTTTATCCTCGCTGATGGCTACTCGCCCCTGGCGATGTGCCATATTTCGTCAAAATTATCGGCTTTTCCACAAAAGCATTTCCTCGGTTCGTCGTCGTAGAGGCTCAATATATTGAGCCCCAACGGATTCGAACTCGCCATTATAGCAGAAAAATCATAGCGATGCAAGCCCTGATTGTCTATGATATTAATCGTCCTGGGTGAACCGTTTGGAGTAATAGGCAATATCGGGACCGTATATATAGCCCGACTTTTTGAAGGCCGAGAATGAGCCCTGGTTACCGCCCTCGATTAAGGCCGCGATGACCTTCAGGCCAAGCTTATGCAGGAAATCCTCGCATTCACTTAGCAATCGTGCGGCCAAACCCTGGCCCCTGTAGTCAGGATCCACTGTCAGGCGGTTGATCCAGCCCCTGCGGCCGTCGCTGGTGCCGATGATGGAGCCGATCATCTTATCGCCGTCAAACATGCCGAAAAAGGCGGTTTCGGATCGCTCGATCTCTTTAGCGACGGATTCGTAGGTGTCCCGGCCCCTGGGACGATACCCCAAGCCGGATCGTTGCCAGAGGGCGATCAGCTCGTCGTAATCATCGGCGGTAAGTTGTCGGATTGGGTAGAGCATAGTAAAGTTCCTAATCAACCCCAAAACGAGTTTGGGGTTGGCACCCAGAGAGTTGAATAATAGTCCCGGTGTGGCACTCCCAAACTTGTTTGGGAGTGAATCAAATAACTGCCGCGCGATTCAATCAACCCTGTGACCATAATCAGGACAGATCGGTGATCTGTCCCTGCAATAGCCGGGGCCGGCTGGATTCACCGTTATTGAAAATACCCCCGGGCCGACTCGAACGGCCGCACGCGGCTCCGGAGGCCGCTGCTCTATCCTAACTGAGCTACGGGG
>CBDVBL010000385.1:0-2767 GCA_965372205.1 uncultured bacterium | reverse complement strand
CCTCGGTGGAGGTTGCCTCTATATTGATTTTCGGGCCATCACCAAAGTCCTCCGTGACGGTTCGATGGCTTAGCATAATACCGCCGGCATCAACCGAATAATCGGCGGGATGTCGAGTCGAGATTCGCCGGGCTACTCCCAGAAGCAATATGGTCAACGCCAGGGCCGCCACGTAACGCATCATTGTTATTCTTTATCTCCTTTCAACTGCAAATCATAGGCCGCCTTTTTGGCCTCGCCGATCAATCTGCCGATATCGCCGTCCAAGATATTTTCAAGATCATAAAGAGTCAATCCGAATCTATGATCGGTAACCCTGTTTTGAGGGAAATTGTATGTTCGTATTTTCTCGGAACGATCCCCCGTCCCCACCTGGTTTTTTCGCTGGCGAGCGATATTATCATGTTGCTCCCTCATCGCTTTATCGTGCAGGCGAGCGCGCATTATTTTCATGGCCTTATTTTTATTCTTCAATTGCGATTTCTCATCCTGGCAGGTGACGACGGTATCGGTCGGCAGGTGAGTAATACGGACTGCCGAATCGGTGGTATTGACTGATTGCCCGCCCGGCCCGGAGGATCGATAGACATCTATTTTGAGATCATGAGGATCTATGTGCAGGTCAACCTCCTCCGTTTCAGGCAAAACGGCAACACTTGCGGCTGATGTGTGGAGCCGCCCGGAAGCCTCGGTCCGCGGTACCCTTTGTACCCGGTGTACTCCCGATTCAAGTTTCAGCTCCCCATAAGCTCCCTTGCCCTCCACCGAAAAAATGATCTCCTTCAAACCGCCTATACCGGTGCTGCTGGTGTTCAGAACATCCATTTTCCAGGCCTTTGTCTCGATAAATCTAATGTACATCCGGTAGAGATCGGCAGCGAACAGCGCCGCCTCCTCTCCGCCGGTTCCGGCCCGGATCTCCACGATAGCGTTTTTGTAATCGTCCGGATCCTTGGGAACTAAAAGAAGCCCTAATTCAGAACGTATGCTAATTAGCTTTTTGTCAAGCTCTTCGGCTTCGGCTTTCGCCAACTCTACCAGTTCTGGATCGTCGGGGGATTTCAAAAGCTCGCGGTTCTCATTGATCTCCTTTAACACCCGGCGATATTCTTTCCCTTTCTTGACTGTTTCCCCCAAGTCCGAGTGTTCTTTTGCCAGCTCCCGAAATCGTTTCTTGTCGGATATCGTCTGCGGATCGGAGAGAATATCCGTGAGTTCGGAACAACGCTCTTCCGCCTGCTCCAATATTTTTAATAAGTCCGATGACATATTATCCTGATTTCGAGTTAAAGAACCTTAAGCGGATTCGGGATCCAGAGAGGTGCCTGCGATGGAGCTTCTCAGCGCCGTAAGAGCGACCTCCACCTGCTCATCCGACGGTTCATTGGTAGTGATCCTCTGCAGCCATAGTCCTGGTGCAATTAATATTCTGGTGACAGGATTATTGCGAGTTTTGCCCGAGAGTTTCAAAAGCTCGAATGACGTTCCGGCCACGATCGGAAGAAAAAGCAGATGAGTGGTAAACCTCTCGAGCACTCCGGGCGCGTGTCCAAATACAACGGCAAATACCGTATCGGAAACCGAATACGTGAGAATTGCCAGCATGGCAACTATCAAAATGAAGCTGGTGCCGCATCGGGGATGATGAGTCGTGAAACCATGAGTCGACTCCACGACCAGCGGCAGGTCGGCCTCAAAGGCGAAAATCGATTTGTGCTCAGCCCCATGATACTGGAATATTCTATTGAAGCTGCTGAACCATGATAAAACCCAGACATACGCCAAAAATATCGCCAGCCTGACACATCCCGCCACAAAATTGAATTCCAATGCTTCTCTGTTGATCGATAAAAGCTGCGTAATAAGAATCGGGAGAAAAAAGAACATCGTCATTGCCAGGGCCAGCGATATAACTACCGTAATGGCAATTGCCAGGTTGAAACTGCCCGATTGCGAGTCCGCCTTCTCCGTAACAGCCTCGTCTTCCCCCAACGCCGCAATCTCTGCTGAATAATTTAAGGTCTTAATTCCCAGAATCAGCATTTCGAAAAAAGATATGACTCCCCGGATAATCGCTTTACCGAGCAGCTTTTTTCTCCTCGTAAGAGATATGAACGGCTCCGTCTTGGTGATTATTCTGCCATCGGGAAGCCGCAAGGAGGTTGAGACCTTCTCCGGAGATCGCATCATTACCCCCTCTATTACCGCCTGCCCTCCGACGTTTTTATCCACTGAGAAAGCCGCGTTCAATATAAGCGACAACCTCGGCAATAAACCGCTTCTAAATATCCTGCGACTCATACGAAAAACAAGCCACCTACGAGCCTGAGAAATGAGCCCGTTACTTTTCCTTCTTTTTTAAATCCAGGTGCTTGGCGTGCCTGGTGCGGAACCGCTCGACCCGGCCGGCGGTATCGATCAACTTCTGTTTGCCGGTAAAAAACGGATGACAGTTGGAACAAATTTCAACCGTTATATCCTTCGCGGTGGATCTCGTTTCTATGGCATTTCCGCAGGCGCACTTAATGGTTGTGTCGTAATACTTTGGGTGAATCTTAGGCTTCAATCAATCCTCCTTAGAGATCTTAGTTAAGGTATTAATATAACCAAAATGCCATTCCGGGCAATCTCTATTTTTCTCAAAACCGTCCATTCCGAGCCTCATTAAGAGATTCCTACCTGATCATCGTCATCTTTTCTGACCTGTGTGTGCCTGCCAGCCGCGCAAAATATGAGCCGCTGGCGCACTCTCCACCAGTATCGTCGG
>CBDVBL010000384.1:0-2774 GCA_965372205.1 uncultured bacterium | reverse complement strand
TTTGGCCCGAAATTAAACCTCTCTCTCCCGAGAGGCACCTACAAACGGCGGGTCGCCCGCTGCACTATGAATGGAAGCTATACTTATACCGCCGTCAGACGGTATGTTCTCTTTGCCCTTGATCTGCAAACGGCAATAGAGAATAAGAAAAGACCTGATAATGATCCGGGTGATTCTATAAAACGGTTTCACGATATTTTCAGCTTTCTGCAGGCCAGTTCATATACTTTTTCCACCTGTCCGCTCAGCGATATATCGGTGGTATCTATTTCAACAGCGTCATCGTCCTTCCTCAAGGGCGAATGGTCGCGTCCCGAATCAAAGAGATCCCTCGATGAAAGCGATGCCGTTTGTTCTTCTATTGAAGTCGTTATGTCGATGCTGCTTAGCTGACGATACCGTCGAACCGCCCTCGCTCGCAGATCAGCAACCAGAAAGATTTTGAGATCCGCATCCGGGAATACAACCGTTCCCATGTCCCTTCCTTCTGCGACGATATCCGCCTCATGGGAGAATTTCTGCTGGAGTTCAACCATCTTCTCTCTGACGCCTTTATAGGATGACACCAGTGAAACCCCGGCGTCAATCCTCGGTTTGCGGATCAGCAGCGTGACCTCTTTACCATCGAGGAAAAATCTATCTTCATTCTCACCGGGGACGATCTCGATTTTCAGCCTCCCGGCGATATCTGTTACTTTCGCTTCGTCATTCAGGTCGATCCCTCTTTCCAATGCCGCCTGGGTCACGCTGCGGTACATGGCCCCCGTGTCGAGATATGTAAATCCGAGCCTCTTCGCCAGAAGTCTGGCAGTGCTGCTCTTGCCCGAACCGGCAGGCCCATCTATTGCTATAACCCGGTGCTTTTTCATAGGCCAACCGATGATTTTAACAAATCAACCTCCTCCTGCTTCAGAATCCGGTATGCCCCGGTTTTCAGGTTGTCCAGCGTGATACCGCCGTATTCCACCCTCCGCAGGGTCACTACCGAATGACCCAGAACCTGGCACATGCGTTTTATCTGACGCTTTCGGCCCTCATGAATGGTGATATAAAATCTACTGGAGTTTTTGCTGCGCGATATCAATTCGATATTCGCCGGCCAGGTCATACCATCGTCCAGTTCTACGCCTTTCCGAAGTTTCTCGATATCCTCATCCGACACAAATCCATCGCATTTTACCAGATATTTTTTATCGATTTTATATCGCGGATGCGCCAGCCTGAAAGCCAATTCGCCATCGCCTGTGAGAATCAATAGTCCAGATGAATCAAAGTCGAGACGGCCTACCGGACGCACCCGCTGACGGTATTTCCTGACCAGGTCGAGCACGATAGGTCGCCTGAAGTTATCCTTGCAGGTGACCAGATAACCGGCCGGTTTGTTTAATAGAATATAAACGGATTCATCAGGCAATGCGACTTTTTTGCCATCGAAGGTAATCTCATCAAGAGTCTCGTCTACGACGCTACCCGGTATCGCTACGATTCTGCCATTGACAGCGATGCGCCCCTGTTCCAGAAGCAGGTCTGCCGCTCTGCGCGATGCTATACCGGCTTTGGCAAGAAATTTATTCAGTCTCATCGGCTGGCGCCGTAGATTGGCTTTCCTCGGGAGGCCTTCTCATGACCAATCTCTTATCCGTACCTTTATCAGCGGCCATCTCAGGGACGGGCAACTCCGAAAGATCGGAAATACCGAAAAACTCCAGAAAATCCCTGGTCGTCCCATATAATAACGGTCGGCCGGGACCATCGGATCTGCCTCTCACTTCTATCAGGCCCTTCTCCAGTAAAGTCCGTACAACGCCATCGGGATTAACGCCCCTTATACGTTCGATCTCCGATCTGACCGCCGGCTGCTTATAGGCTACAATTGAGAGAACCTCCAGGGCCGCTCTAGAAAGCTTTACCGGCCTTGGAATGTCGGCTAAGCGGCTTATATAACGGTCGTATTCTGGAATCGTAAAAAATCTATATCTGTCGCCGAATCTTTCGATCCGAAAAGATCTTCCCCAATCACTATACTTTTGATTCAACTCCTCAATAATGGCCGCCACTTTTCGCCTATCGCAGCCTATTATTCGACCGATCTCTCTATCGCTCAACGGCTGAGGCGACGCAAACAGCAAGGCCTCCGTCGCCGTGGCAGATTCACTCTCAAGAAGATCGGGAAATCTATTTCTTAATTCCTCTGTCTCTACCGACTCTTTGATGTCTTGCTCGTTCTGCAATCCCGACTCCTATTTAAGATATAACATCTTCCCTTTATACTTTGATAAGCCAAGTTTCACCTCGTATAATAAAACGCCTCCCGCAAGATCCTCCGGAGTCTTCCATCTCAGCCGATTGGTACCTGGATCGCACCATCCCCGCCTGCTTAACACCATACGGCCGCTTATATCGTATATCCTGATCTCATACTTGTCTTTGACCGGAGCATCGAAAACGATTGACACCGACTGATTGAAGGGATTCGGAAACGCTCCCTTGAGCTCGAATTCTGTCGGGCCGGGGTAATCGTCTACAATCGAAGTCTGGGTAGTGTCAATGTGCGCCCTGTATAAATAAGAGGTCGTTCCCCCTATGGGAAGGCCCTCGTATCGCCATACCGGCATCATGACGACCTTATCGCATTCTGCGAAATCGGGTACGGTGAAAGTCGTGGGCACCTGACTTTGAATCTTGTGAATATCGTATTCCACGTTAGAGAAAGTCCGAACCACGGCGATGCAAACAGAGTGATCATCGTCGGTGGGATTGTAATATTCAATCAC
>CBDVBL010000383.1:0-2784 GCA_965372205.1 uncultured bacterium | reverse complement strand
CCCATCAAGATCGTATAGTCGGAAACCTGGCTGAAATAATCATAGCCAAAATTAGCGTAATATATCGCTTCACCGAGGATATTGTCGGCCAATGGAAGAGTCGCCAGCATCTGGCCTCGCACTGGAAAAACCAAGTTCTCGAAATAACTCTCCAGAAGGGGAGCATAGCCATTGATTGCCAGAACGACCATAACCGACCTGATTTTGTCTTTTTCACCGATTAATTCTACCGCGGTATCGGTCTTTACGATCCGCTTAACCTCGAATCCCTCTAATATTTCGATGTTGCCGGCCAGGCCTTTGACGAAGGCGAAGGGGTCGATCCTGCCATCGACCGGGCTGAAAAATCCGCCGAGATAGCCTTTCAGTCTTGATCCAGCCGCACCTTGAATAGTAGGGAGATACTCGGCATCGAAGCCATCGCGCTTGAGAAGACTGACTGATTCTTCCAATTCACCCCGTTCAACCTCGGTGGCCGCGAGATGATAAGAGCCTGATCTTTTATATCCGCAATTTATTTTATTATCCGATATTGCGTGCGCTATGAGATCATGGTTTTCGATAGTGGAGGAGAATATTTCGCGAGCGGAATCGCCGCCCATACCGATAAGAAGGCGGGAATAAGGCTCCGCCATGCCGGAAAGCAAAAAACCGGCGTTCCTTCCGGAGGCGCCGTATCCGATAAACTCCTTTTCGAGCACCAGCACACGGTCACATCCAAACTGCCTTAAATAGTAAGCCGTGGCGATTCCGACCAATCCCGCACCGATAACCACGATATCGTATGATTTGTGACGTGGTGTTATGCCGGCAGGCCTGTTTTTCCTGGCGCCTGCCAGCCTTTGCCAGTAAGATAACGTCATGTAAATAATATAGGCATTTGAAAGCCAATCTACAATTCAAACTGAATGCGCCTTGATTTTTTATTAAAAAGATATTAGAAAATAATCAATTATTGGGTGCGAAGTGCCCGGGGCGATTTTAAAAACCTGTGTCGGTTGCCTGCATTTTAGGGTCATCATAGGCTGATCACAAGGGCTGTCCTCATCGGGGGGCCGGCTTTCTTGCTGGCAAAAATGGCATATCTGGATTTTAGGTCTGCCGCTCAAGATCACCTCCAAATGATCGATAACAAACGATAGCGTAATAATATGCCCATAAATATCGATTTTTGATGGTGTGTTTTGATGTCTACATACGGAATACTTGAAATATCCCTGGGCTTGGTAGTTTTACTGGGGGTAATAATCGGCGGACGGAACCGCTCTATTAAGGATTTCGGCAGACATACGCCGGATATTCTGGTTGGCCTATTTCTGATTTTTCATGCCATATTAATCAATTTTCAATTCTCGCATCTTGATACGATCGCCCGATTCCACCCCGGAATTCTACTGCTTTTATTCCTTCCGTATGCCTGTTACCTGGAGAATAATATCGATGGAGTGACGAACCGCAAGCTGATTTCAAATCCCTGGCTCATTGCCGCAATAATTCTATGGGGGCTTCATCTACCGTCCATTGATAGCAGCCATCTGTCAGAAGTACAGGGTCTGGCATCCGACTTTATTGCGAGCTTCTTCCTGGCGGTGAGCATGATACGGTTTTCTGGCTTTCAGAGGCTTTTATTATCGTTTGCGCTCCTGACGTGGGTATCCCATGACGTAAATGCATTGCAAGGCTACTTATCAGGATTCAGTCTGATCATGGGCAGTCTGGTGTTCTTCAGAACTGGATTTTTGAGCAGGGCCCAGACGTTTAAGGATTTTAATTTTGAGTCGGATGATCTGATAAGCGCCTTCAAATCCCCATTTTTGGTACTCAATCTCTCCGGCAGAGTCGTATTCGCCAATGATGAATTCAGGATAATCTCCGGTTATGATAAAAGGGAACTCATAAACAAAGAGGCGATAGATATTTTTGAGATGCCGAACAACTGGAGACTGAAATTGGGTCCGTCCGGGGATTCCAGAAGAATTAGATGCCATCTTATCCGTCAAGATGGGAAAAAACAGTCTATACTCATGTCCATAAGCGAGATATCTAGAAAAGGCAAGACTGTGAAAAACCTGTTGTGTACGATAAACGACGAACAGGAATATGAAAGGATGGAGGCCCGAATAAGGGCAGAGGCCAGCCGTTTCTCCGGGCTATACGATACCAGCGTTGCCCTTTCGGCATCGTTAGAGATGAAGGACGTTTTGAAAGCCATAGCAGAGGCGGCCGAAGCTCTCACGGATTCGGATACCTGCACGGTTTTCGCCCTGAATCACACCCGGCAGGTTATAAAGCCAATCTATTCAACCGAAGATGTTTTCAGTGACGAAGTGATGAATTTTGAGTTTCAGGTTGGCCAGGGGCTGACAGGCAAGGTTATTCGCGATGGCAAACCATGTATTCAGAACTGGGACGATGATATGGAGATTGCAGTACTCATTCCCGGGACCACCGATGTGGACGAATCGCTGCTGTCCGTACCTTTATTAGCCAAGAACGTGGTGATCGGCGCCCTGACTCTATACAAAGTCAATAAGAAAAAATTCTATGAGGAACAGATTTCGACTTTAACGGTATTTGCCTCGCAGGCGTCATCCGCCATAGAGACGAGCCGGCTGTATATGAGACTAAAGGAATCTGAAAAGGTTTATCGAAGTTCCGTTGATCTGGCAGGCGACAGCATTTTCTTCGTTGATTCGGCAACGGGGAAGATCACCGATGCCAATGAAACGGGCATCAGTACCTTAAAATATATAAGATCAGAGCTGGTCACGAAATATATCTGGG
>CBDVBL010000382.1:0-2788 GCA_965372205.1 uncultured bacterium | reverse complement strand
TAACTATAGAGGTCAGGCGGTTCTCTCCGATCCCGGCGTTTTCTCCTTCATGGCACTCGATAACGAGCAACATGTTTATCCTCCTTATTTCACGATGGCCGATAAATGGAGTTACATGAACGCCGGCATTACTGATACGGCTATTACCACTCAGCGCGACTGTTCCGTCATTATCACTACCGGCCCATTCGATATTGCACCAGGCGAATCGGTGATTGCGGTGTTCGCTATTCTCGGAGGAACGTCGCTTTCGGATATTCAGGATAATGCTGCGGCTGCCATCGCTCGTTATGGTGGGTTAACCGCGGCCGACGATGATCCTGTACGCCCCGACGAATTCTTCCTATCTCAAAACTATCCCAATCCATTCAACGCTCAGACGGCTATAGAATTTTCAATTCCTGCCGCCGGCGAAGTTCGTCTTGAGGCTTTCGATCTCCTGGGGAGAAAGGTCGCTGTGCTTATCGATGAGGAGCTTGAAAGCGGATATCATTCCGTGATCTGGGATTGCTCCGACCTGTCCACGGGAGTATATTTCTACCGCCTTACGGTTGGAGATAAAACGGCAGTCAAGAAAATGACCCTGTTAAAATAGAGGCTTGAGACGCGCGAAGCGTTCAAAGCAGATTTAAAATGGGGACCGGTTCGAGCCGGTCCCTTTTTTATTAGGCTGGGCTCATGCCGTCGGACAACCCACTTCTCCCCGGGACGGCATGCACAAGCTCTTAATTCTAATTTTCAGAAGGAGGACGTTACCCGGCAGAACCCTCAGTCGGGCTATGTTCGCTGCGTTCATTTCTATCCGGTTGCTGGATTCCATCCAGCAACCCCTTATCGATCAGCACATATTTATCCGCGGCCTGCCGTAATATGTAGGATCCCCCGAGGTTGGCCACCTCAACATGCTTGCCGATATCCTTTATGTTATCTACCAGCACGGCAAAATCCTCATCGCCCGATACCAGAATAGCCGTGTCGTAGTTATCCTTGTAGGCGTGAGAGAGCATATCGATAACTATAAAGGTATCGACACCTTTTTCCACGTATGTCGGGACCGAAACGAAAGTGCCGTCGGGCAGGTTCTGCTTGACCAGTCTCTTCTCAAGTCGTCCAAACTTCTTGGTCAAATAAGGAACCGTATCAAGAGAATCGAAAAACGATTGTTGTTGACGATACTTTTCCTCATCGTCCTCCCTGTTAAGGGGCGCATTGTAATAATAAACGCGGATCAGCTGCCTGCCCTGAACCAACCGTTTTGAAAATTCATGGAAATCTAAATTCGTTCTTCCCATGACATGTTTCAGGCTATGATAAAGATTATTGCCATCGATAAATACCATAACCCTCTCGCTATGACCGTTTTTTGATAATGAACGCATGATAAATACCTTCCGCTAAAAATTCGCTAATAATTCGATATTCCATTCCGGCGAAATGATTTTCGTGGCCGGTTAGATAAATCTCTCATATGAACTCCGGAGATACCGGGAGTTTCATTTCGAGCGACGGCCTTGTTTTCCGCCCGCCCGGCCGCGATATTAATTAGTATGCTTATCCCGCATCCTCCTTTCTTGAAAAATCCATTGTCCTCGTTTCACCATTCATAAGGGTGCTGGCAATAGTCCGGTGCGACCCGCACCACGACTATAATCGGTGTTACTCCCTTTTACCTACATGCCTGTCGATATAGAATAGTGATCCGGGACGGCCTTCGACCATTTTTATCTGGTTTAGAATCTCCTCGGCGCCAGCTTCCTCTTCTACCTGCTCAGTTATGAACCATTGTAAATGGGCAATCGTGGCGTAGTCCTTTTCCTGCATGGCCATCTCGTTGAGCTTATGGATTCTGGCTGTAACCTCTTTCTCGTGTGCCAGTGTTTTCTCAAAAACGTCCTGAACCGAATCAAAATCCCCGGGTGGAGCTTCCAGAGCACCGAGCATTACATTGCCGCCACGATTCACCAGGTAATCGAATAGTTTAAAGGCGTGCCCCTTCTCCTCTTCCGCCTGCATTCTCATCCAACTGGCGAAACCTTTAAGGTTTTGAGTTTCGCACCAAGCCGACATGGCTAAATACAGATACGATGAGTAAAATTCGGCTGTAATTTGATCGCTGATAGCTTTTTGCATTTTTTTGCTTATCATTTCAATCTCCTGTCACTGACAACGGATATAATCGGGCTCAGAAATCGCAGATCGAGAAGCCCTGCGAAGCGTATCATTCGCAATGCCGAAAAAAAAGCATACAGGCCATAACCCGTCCTGTTCCCATTTGACGCTAAAACATTTTGCCTGTGTCAGGCGATCACTGCTCTTTTTTGGACCAGATCCCGTCTTTCTCAACCCAGACATAGCGCGCTTCACCGTTTTTCTTGTGAACGTTGATTTCGGTGACATCGAGGCCGTGCTCATCCTCTTTCATGAAAATATCCAGGTCGTACATATCGTCGTCAGTGGCCTTAAAGTCGGCGCATGCGAAATAAACGCCGTCGCCCAGAGTAGCCAGTCTTTCCTTGTGTACTTTATCCAGAGTCAGGGCTAACGCCTTATTCTGTTGACTATCGAAAACGAGGAAGAATCCGCCCTTTAGATTGGATTCCTTGCTAACATAATCGGTGATAGCATCAGCTAAAGATTCTTTCGAAAGAGCCGCTTTCACTGATGTTGGATGCTCGGATGGATGCTCAGATGGATGTTCGGTTGGATGCTCCTGCGCAGATATCGCCGAAACTCCAGCGAAAACCATAATCAATGATGATAATAATGCTTTGCGCATAATCCCCGGATG
>CBDVBL010000381.1:0-2797 GCA_965372205.1 uncultured bacterium | reverse complement strand
TCGACAATAAAGTCTCACCGCCTGTGTCAAGGAAAACAACCAAGAAGATCGCAGTGATCGGAGCCGGGCCGGCGGGTCTGGCCGCGGCATTCTATCTTCGGCGGGAAGGTCTGAATGTAACAATTTACGATGAGAACCAGCTCCCCGGCGGAATTCTTCATTACGGTATACCGTCTTATCGACTCGATAAGGGCATACTGGCCGATGAACTTTCACGGGTCTTGAGAGGGATAAACCTGAAATCAAATATGCGGTTGGGTTCGGATTTCGATATAAGTCACCTTCTGGAGTACGATGCAGTATTTCTGGCTACGGGCGCGCACGTTTCAAAGAGAATGAATGTCAAAGGGGAGGATCTGGCGGGAGTGGAAGCCGGCCTTGATTTTTTGAAAGCGGTTAACTCCGGCGACAATATCGAACTGACCAGGAAGAGGGTCATTGTTATCGGCGGCGGCAATACGGCTTGCGATGTTGCCCGCACGGCTTACCGTCTGGGTGGTGATGTAAGTCTGGTTTACAGGAGAACCGAAAAGGAGATGCCCGCTTTTGCAGAAGAGGTTGAAGAACTCAAATCGGAGCCGATTAAAACTGAATTTCTTGCGGCGCCGTTAAGAATTGAGAAAAATGGCGACGGGTCTCTAAAGGTTGTTTTTATAAGGATGAAATTGGGCGAACCGGATGAAACCGGGAGGGCCAGGCCGGAGCCGATAGAAGGATCGGATTTCCATTTATACGCCGACAGGGTATTTTCCGCCATAGGGGAGGATCCGGATATATCTTTCTTTCCGGATGTTCGGATAGAGAGAAAAGATATCCTTGATTTTTCCAGCGTGGATAAGCGATTGAGCAATAAACTCTTTGTTGGGGGAGACATCCTTCCAAATCCCAGGACAGTGCCTCATGCGGTCGGCTCAGGACGGCTGGCCGCTCTCAAGATTAAAGCATTTTTAGAGGGCGAGATATTTAAGAAACCGAGCGATATCGTTGAAATAGCGGGCCCGGATGATATAAATAACGCTTATTTCGCCCGCATCAACGCTAAGAAATGGGAAAAGAATATTATTGTTGACGGTCGGCTTTCCGATACGGACGCGGCCGTTAAGGAGGCCAGCCGTTGTTTTTCCTGCGGTGTCTGCAACAATTGTGATAATTGCTACAATTTCTGCCCTGATATGGCGGTCATTAAGACCGAAAGCGGTTATCATGTGAGTCTCGATTATTGCAAAGGATGCGGTATCTGCGCTGAAGAGTGCCCGCGCGGCTCTTTGAACATGGAGGGCAAAGGTTGAAAAGAGTGATCTCCGGAAACGAGGCGGTCTCGGTAGCATTGAAGCTTTCCCGGGTGCAAGTGATATCCGCCTATCCCATAACCCCGCAAACCACTATCGCCGAAAAACTCTCGGAAATCTGTGGCTCTGGAGAACTGGATGCCAGATTCGTTAAGGTTGAATCGGAGCACTCGGCCATGGCGACACTGATCGGGGCGGCGTCGACGGGAGCACGTACCTTTACCGCAACGTCCGCGCAGGGTCTGGCCTTGATGCATGAGTTGTTATTCTGGGCCTCGGGGGCAAGGTTGCCGATAGTGCTGGTTGATGTTAACCGTGCCATGGCTGCTCCCTGGACAATCTGGTGCGACCAGACCGATTCGGTGGCGCAACGGGATACCGGTCTCATGCAATTTTACTGCTGGTCCAACCAGGAGATATTAGACAGCGTAATCTGCGCCTTTAAAATCGCCGAGGCGCTTCTGATACCCTGTATGATTTGCTACGATGGTTTTTTCATCTCTCATACTCATGAGGCAGTGGAAATTCCGGACCAGGGAGAAATAGACGAATTCTTACCTCGAAGGCAAGGTGGCAACCTTCTCGATACAAAGGATCCACAGACGTTTTCAGGTGGTACATTGCCCAATAATTTCATGGAGTTTCGCTACAAGCTCCAGAAATCGTTCGAAGGCGCGCAGGAGGAAATCGATAAAACTTATGATGAATTCGATCGCAAGTTTGCCCGTCGGTATAAAAGTATCGAACCATATTTTATTGACGATGCCGATTCTGTTCTCATAGCTTCCGGCTCGGCGGCATCGACAGTTTTTCATACCGTACGGAACCTGCGCAAAGCGGGGAGGAAAGCGGGACTTTTGAGAATCCGCCAGTTAAGGCCGTTTCCCGAAGCTGAGCTTTTGTCTTTGATGCGGCCGGAGGTATCTTACGGCGTGCTGGATCGCAATCTTTCGCCCGGTACAGGCGGTGTGTTTACCCAGGAAATAAGGGCGATCTTAAATCGCAACGGACGCCAGAACAGGGTGGGCGAATTCATAGCCGGATTAGGTGGAAGAGATATAACCGCTGAGAATATCGAGATGATTTTTGACAGACTAACGGACGGTGAAACGGATAGATCGGTGATACAGTGGATCGGATTGAAGGAATCTTCCTGATTTACTTATGGGGAGGGTAACTGAATAATATGCCTGCCTACGATTTTTTTGACGAAAGCGACTATTGCGGCCATATGGCCTGTCCGGGTTGCGGGGAGAAGATTCTATTGAGACACGTGCTTGCATCCCTGGGGCCGGAGACAGTGATAATATCTCCTGCAGGTTGTGCCGCTGTCACCGATGGTGTCTTTCCGCACTCGGTTTCGCCGGTGCCATTTTTGCATGTGCCGTTCGGGGCCACCGCCTCGGCGGCGGCCGGCGTTCGAGCCGGCCTGGATATGCTGGGGCGGCAAGATGTAACAGTTCTGGCCTGGGCAGGCGACGGCGCTACATTCGACATCGGGATGGGCC
>CBDVBL010000380.1:0-2804 GCA_965372205.1 uncultured bacterium | reverse complement strand
GGCAGGTGCCAGCTTCTACTTGAGAACGTGGTGTTCTCCCACGAGGTAATCGATAGGCCAGCCGTTTGCAGCCACAAAAGCTCCCATGAGCTCCCAGCTTCCGAAATGGCCGGTTACCAGCACGCCCCCCCGGCCTTCCCCGCTGATCTTCTGCAGATTTTCCTGTCCCTGAATGCTTACGAATTTCCGAAGATCTTTTTTCTTTAGTGTCGGAAACAAGCCATATTCAATCATCCCACGGGCTATGAGTCTATACGTTCTGGCGCCAATTCTCACATAATCGTGATCACTGAATTGATCTTTAAATGATTTTTTAAGATTATCCAGCGTGACCTTCCGCCTGATTCTGAGAACCGTAAAACCCAGAAAGCCAACCAGGTCACCGGCCAATAGCGCCAGCCTGTAGGGAATGAGATTAATCACGAAAATCAGCGTAAAAACACCGATATATTCCAGCTTATACCTGATCTTCTTCATCGTAGTAGCCGTCGTAATATTGCTTATAGCTCTCGTCCGGCGGATGGAGCCGCTCCTCCCTTTTCCAGCGTCTTTTCGTTTTGGCGTTTTGCCTTCTCTTGAAAAGAAACAGGATGATAATTAGTAAGGGTAAAACCAGCCAGAATAGCTTCCAGTCAAAAATAAACAGCAAGAGGTGATATTGCATTGACGTCCTCTCAAACCAATCGTTAACCCACCGGCTGTAATCGACACCAACTACCGCAAGAAAGCTATGGTGGAAATCATTAGTGTCTCTATATATGGCCAGAAGATCCGTAAGCCGATAGGGATCTCCTCTCAGAAGACTCGATACTGCCAGGTATGATTCGGTGTAAGCCAGATTGGCCTGGGCTCCATTGAAAACTGATAATCCTTCCATACGATGCAGGTGGATGAGGTTTTTCGTCCAGGCGGCTCTGGCAACGAGTATATCCTGGCCTATATTCCATTCGCCGGAAACGTGCATAGCCAGACCTTCGTGAATCCATCGAGGCAGCCAGCGCCCCCCAACGGCGCGGTGGAGCATAATGTGGGTCAATTCATGTCCTATCAACTCCCTGAAAGATTTTCCCACTTTCATATATTTGGGAGACTTAATAACTATCTTATTATGCTCCAATAATGCAACGCCGGCGCCCCAATCGGGGATTGAAGGCCCCGTGATTCTCGAAAATTCGTCTTCGTTGGCAACCAGGTATGCGGTTACGGTTGTATCCAGCGGTTGACCCAACAGGTCAGCGAGTATTTTCTGGAAGTATCCTAAATAATAATAGGCGGAATCGGCATAGATATCATCAGCTGGAATAACCTCAAAGAGCCCGGTTGACGTCGTTTGAGACCATAATTCGTCTGACGGTATCGTTAAAGCAACCATAAGACAAAAGCCCAGAATTAGTTTCCGGGCTTTATGAACGAAAACCGGCATTTTGCTCAATTCAATTCGTAGCTTTCTCCGAAGCCGAGAACAATCCCCTCGACTCCCAGTGGTTTGATACCGTTTACGAAATCCCCGGGGTCACAGGCTATGAGATCGAATGTATTATAATGCATGGGAATCGCCTTTTTCGGCTTTAGAAATTCTGCGGCTTTTATGGCATCTGGAATATCCATAGTGAAATTGCCCCCGATTGGTAGAAGCGCCACGTCTATATCGTCGAGTTCGCCGATCAGCTTCATATCCAGAAACAGTCCTGTATCTCCTGAATGATATATTACCTTGCCCCCGGTGCGGATAATGAATCCCGCTGGATTCCCACCATACTGAAGATTATCCCCCAGAGTTGAACCATGATGAGCGATTGTCAATTTTACGGAGCCAAAAGGAAACTCATTGCCGCCGCCGATATGCAGAGGATGAGTCTTCGGAACCCCCTGGGATTCGCAGTAGGTGCAGATCTCGAAGTTTGAGATCACCGTCGCCCCTGACTCTTTGGCTATATTAATGGCATCTCCCAGATGGTCATTATGCCCGTGGCTTACAAGAATGAAATCGGCTTTTTTATGCTTCTCCGTTGCTTTGGCAACCGGGTTTCCTGCGATAAAAGGATCAATTAATATCTTGTGCGAACCGCTTTCCAGAAAGAAGCACGAATGTCCTATGAACGTGATTTTCACCATATTAAATCCTCCCTGTCTTCGATATGAATTTATTCCGCTTATGTCATTGTGTCAACTCAATTATCCGGATCGCAGACAATCAATCGAGGATTTTATCAATAATTCCGCCGCCTATCACAATATCCCCGTTGTAGAATACTGCCGACTGACCGGGCGTAATGGCTTTTTGCGGCTCATCGAATATCACTTCTGCATTATTGTCTCTTAATTTCAAGGCGGCTGGACTGGTGCAATGACGATACCGTATTTTCGCATCAATATTCCCTGGTATATCTTCATCTGATACCAGAAGATTCATTCTCACAACCGTAAAATGCCTGGCCAACAGGCGCTCCCTGACGCCGACCGTAATGCTCCTATCATTCGGATTAATCCCGGTAACATAAAGAGGCTCTGGATTAGAAATTCCCAGCCCCCGCCTTTGACCGATTGTGTAGTTGGCATAACCCTTATGCTCTCCAACAACCTTACCTTCGCCATCGCAAATGGGACCCGGCTTTAAAGACCGATCGTCGTTCCCGAATCTCTGACGGATTATATGGGAATAGTCACGCGCGGGTACAAAACAGATTTCCTGGCTATCGGGGCGATCGGCGTTGCGGAAATTATTGCGCCGTGCGATTTCCCTCGTTTCGGGTTTCGTGAGCTCGCCGAGCGGGAGTAGCGTGCGCGACAGGGTATCACGCGGT
>CBDVBL010000379.1:0-2813 GCA_965372205.1 uncultured bacterium | reverse complement strand
CTTCTGCTGGGAGCGAATCTGGTGCAGGGCGAGCTTTATGATTCTGCCTATATCGTCTTCGAGAATGGTCGTGAGGGCATGGGTGAGGGCGAGAAGACGTTGATGGACGATATTCGATATCTCATCACGCCAGCGGAATATACGAGTTACCAGGATGCCAGTCTTTATAACCAGGGGAAGATAGTGACTCAATTCTGGGGACAGCTCGATCCGGACCCAACCACCGGTATAAATGAAAGGAAGCTGGAGCATTATGCGAGATTCGTTCATGCCCAGTTGACTTTCTCGGTGCCGCGCAAATCGATCGATGGCTGGAGAACCAAACGAGGCGAGATGTATATTCGTTACGGGCGGCCGAGCTCCATGGATTATGTCCTGGGCACCGGTGGTGACAGCGCTGATCCGCCGAAGTGGGTCTGGAGATATAATCAGTTCGACGAACCGGTCAGGTTGGTATTCGAGGATACTTTTTTAAATGGCGACTTCGATTTTCCGTTTCCCTCGAAAAGCTGGACTGCCGCGGATTTCGATAAAGATCCGGCTCGCATTGCGGCCATTCTAAGGGATGTCATTCCTCAAGCGTTTGCCTACAGTTCAGGTTCAGGGCCGCTGGAATATTTTTATATGCCGCATCAGTTCAAGGGATCTCGTGGGAAGACAGATCTTGAGATATTCGTGGCGATCCCCTATCTGCAATTGGAATTCGAGCGGGTCGGGGAGAGGGCTCTGGCCACAATTAACTGGCGCCAGGTTCTCAGATATCACAGCTGGAGAATTTCAGATTCAACGGAGGCGAGAAAAATCTACAGGATCAGAGCATCTCAAATTGACAATCCGAATCTATCGGTAACGGATCGTTTATCTCTAACGGGATATCCCGATTCTCTCATATTTTCTATTTCTATACGTGATACTTTATCCGATCATAAAGGAATCGATACCCGGGGAATACGTCTACGGGATTTTTACACAGGCAAAGTAGAAATCTCCGATATCGTGCTGGCCAGACGCATAGATAAACCGGTTGGGGAATTAAGATTTACAAGAGATGATCTGAGGATCATATCCAGCCTCGATAATCGATATTTCGTCGGGGAGCCGGTCTGGCTCTATTTTGAAATTTATAACCTCAGGAAGGGCCCTGACGGTAAGACGTCCTACACCATAAAGCAAACCGTGACGCAGAAGAAACCGGGAGGATTGCTGGCGTCGATCAAGAGCGCTTTCGGCGGAGATGATCTTCAGGAGGTGGAAACCTCTTACAGCGGCGGCAGCATCTATTCCGATGAGAACAGGATTCTATCTGTGCATCTGTCGGAGTTGGAGCCGGGGGATTATACTATTTCAATCGAGATAATAGATGATATATCCGGCCATAATGCCAGAGGATCCGGCGATATAGTCTTATACAGGTAAAAGGAATATGTCATATCGTCTTCTGTCTTTGCTCATGGGAAAGCATTCTTAAAAATTCGGATCTGTCAATCTTCTGACATCGTCCCCCGCCGCGCATCGGCCGGCATAGCGGCTCTTTAATAAAATCGCCGGCGATTAACGAGATCACGCTTGTAATTTTGAGGACAATTTCATATCTTGCGCGGCGTATGCCTATCGGTAAAAGCAAGGAGAGAGAGGGAGATGCCGACCATACCCAAAAAACTTTTCCTGACCAAGGGCGTCGGGCGCGATAAAGAACGGTTGGCCAGCTTCGAGCTGGCATTGCGCTCGGCTCGTATAGCCGAATATAACCTGGTTAATGTCTCAAGTATTTTCCCTCCCGGGTGCAAAGTGCTTTCTCTTTCTCAAGGACTTGCCTCTCTCACATCGGGCCAGATTGCTTATAGCGTATTATGCAGAAATTCCACCAATGAGCCGAACCGCTTGATATCAGCGTCCGTGGGTCTGGCCATTCCCCAGGATAAAAAGCAATATGGTTATCTATCCGAGCATACGGCATTTGGCCAGAACGAAAAAATCTCGGGAGACTACGCCGAGGATCTTGCGGCAAGCATGTTAGCCTCGACTCTGGGGATTGAGTTTGATATCGACCAGTCGTATGATGAGAAAAAAGAGATCTGGAAAATTTCGGGGAAGATCGTCCGCACCAGAAGCGTGACGCAATCGGCCGCCGGCGATAAGAGAGGCCGCTGGACTACGGTCGTGGCGGCGGCGATTTTCATCACGGAATAATCATGAGCTTGGATGGCGGGCAAAAGGGCCCGCTTTTTTTATGGAACACCGAACGACGAGTTGAAGCGGCGAGGAAGATTGAAAGCTTAATATGAGCAACGCCTACGGAGATTTCGCACGTTATTATGATTTTCTGGGCTGGGATAAGTTCGCCAAAAGTGCAGCGGTGCGACTGAAAGCCTTCTTCAAGCTCCGATGTGAGAAACCGAAGACTGTCCTCGATCTCGCCTGTGGCACCGGGCAGCTCGAGAAAATGCTGGCCCGTACAGGTATAAGATTTACAGGAGTCGATGCCTCACCGGAGATGCTCGGGATGGCCCGCAGGAAATGCTGCGGTGTCCGGTTCATACAGAGCGATGTGGCGACCGTTCGCCTGGGGGAGAAATTCGATTTGGTTGTCTTCTTGTTTGATTCGGCAAATCATATGAACTCTCTTTCACATCTGTTAAGGGTTTTCAAAAACGCCCGAAACCATTTGAAGGAAGGTGGATATTTCATATTTGATTTCCTGACAGAGTCCGGCCTGGAGCGATGGGAACATATCGATATCAGGCGAAAGAAGGATTATACGGTGATAGTTAACGGATTTTATTATCCGGATGAGCTTCAGGCGGATATATTCA
>CBDVBL010000378.1:0-2815 GCA_965372205.1 uncultured bacterium | reverse complement strand
CAATCCCGGAGAGATTATGCCCGGGCAATTCGGGCCGATCAGCCTGACCCCCTTCGATTTCAGATAATGATAAACCACAAGCATATCATTAGCGGGCAAACCCTCTGTGATACAGACTATTAGGCTGATTCCGGCCTCGGCCGCCTCGTAAATGGCATCGACCGCAAATTGCGGTGGAACGTAGATTACCGAGGCGTTGGCTCTGGTTTTCGCAGCTGCCTCCGCCATGGTATCAAAGACGGGAATCCCGTGGGCCGTTGTGCCGCCCTTGCCGGGGGTTACGCCGCCAACGACTTTCGTTCCGTAATCAAGCATCTGTTTAGTATGAAATGAACCATCGCGCCCGGTAATGCCCTGCACGATCAGTCTGGTCTTTTTATCAGCGAATATTGCCATTTTATTCCCTCGTCTAACCCAACTTTCTTAAAAATCCTACGCCGCTTTTTCCAACGCCATTTTCACCGCTTCCTCCATGGAGGAGGATGCTTCCATGCCGACCTCTTTAAGAATTTTCCGAGCCTTATCCTCATTGGTGCCGGTCAACCGAACCACGATTGGAACTCCGGGCTTCAATTGCCCCACGGCTTCCACAATCCCGGTAGCAACATCATCACACCGTGTGATGCCCCCGAAGATATTGAAAAGGACGACCTTCACGTTTGGATCTCCAAGGATGATCTTCATGGCGGCGATGACCTTTTCCGGCGATGATGATCCCCCTATATCCAGAAAGTTCGCCGGCGTGCCTCCCATATGTTTGACCAGATCCATGGTGGCCATGGCCAGGCCGGCGCCGTTGACGCAACATCCGATATCGCCGTCGAGCTTAACATAGGAGAGATCCGCCTTTCGGGCATCAGCCTCCTCCGGTTCCTCGGCATCCGGGTCTCTCATCTCTTCCAGGCCGGCATGACGGTAAAGGCCGTTATCGTCGAGATTGATCTTGGCATCCAGCGCGATAAGCTGACCATCCTTGGTGACGATGAGAGGGTTGATTTCCGCCAGCGAGGCGTCATTGTCTATGAAGACTCTAAAAAGCTTTTTTATGATTGCCGCACATTGGCGAGCGAGCTTGAAATCATCATAGACGAACATTGCCAGCCCGGTAGCCTCGAACCCGCGCAAGCCCATAATCGGGTCCACCTCGAATTTCATAATCTTCTCCGGCGTTTTCCTGGCTACTTCCTCGATATCAATGCCGCCCGCCGGGGATACCATGATGACCGGCTTTTTGCTTACCCGGTCCAGGACAACGCCCACATAGGCCTCGTTCACTATATCGAGGGCATCGGTAACCAGAATCTTCTTCACCGGCAAGCCTTTTATCTCCATTCCGAGAATCTCCTCGGCAGCGAAATATGCTTCGTCGGGATCGGCACAGTATTTGATCCCGCCGGCTTTCCCCCGGCCGCCCACGTGCACCTGGGCCTTTACCATAACCGGTTTCTCATACCGTACTGCGATCTGCCTGGCTTCATCGGGAGATGAGGTAAACTCGCCCTTCGGAATCAGTATATCGAATCTTGAAAATATCTCTTTTGCCTGGTATTCATGTATCTTCATACTCTGCTCTCCGTTCTTCCTACGGCCCAATTAAGGTTTTTTCGCCTTATTTTTTTATCCATTTATTAAGTGAAATTTTTCTCTAATGTCAAGACCGCTTTTGAGCCAGAAACTCTTTTGCCCTCGATAACAGTTTCTCCCTAATATTAGCGGATGGATTATCCAGAACCATTTCCAACAGATCATTCAAAACTTGACCGACTACAGGCCCCTCCGATAGGCCGAATTCGAATTTTATATCATCTCCACCGATGGCAAGATCGTTAAGGCCAAAGGGAGGCTTTTTCTCGATTTCCTCCGCGACTTTAGCCTCGAATTCATCCACCTCCGTTGGATCCTGTCCCATACCCTGGGCCACAATATCGGCCCTTCGCAAATCCAGAAGGTCATGTATTGACTCTTTCCCAATAGACCGGATTAAACGCCTGATGCCTTTCTCGCCAGCCCGATCGCTAAACATATGCCTGGAAACCTGTTTCGAAACCTGTTCGATTATCTCATTGGAATAGCGTAATCTCTTGAGAGCCTTGACTGTTATCTGAGTTGAGAGCCTGTCATGCCCGTAAAAAGTAGCCCCATCTTTGACTAATTCTCTGGTCTGAGGTTTGCCGACATCGTGGAGCAAAGCCGCCAGTCGTACTGCCAAACGCCTGGGCGCGTTATCAACACAGACCATGGTATGGTCGAAGACATCCCATTTATGGTAGCCGCCCGGTTGGTCGACCCCGACGCAATCGACCAGCTCGGGGAAAACCATTTCTAGCGCGCCGATTTCGAGTAAATATCGAAATCCGATTGAGGGCTTATCCGCTT
Organism: uncultured bacterium; assembly: GCA_965372205.1. Taxonomy (GTDB): domain Bacteria; phylum Zixibacteria; class MSB-5A5; order UBA10806; family UBA10806; genus CBDVBL01. Next base: position 439 of record CBDVBL010000378.1, on the reverse strand, counting down.
TCGTAAGCATCTTGTTGATCTCGTCGGCGATCCGCTCGGGAGATACAGACTTCAACAGGGCGGCATTTTCCTTCATAGCCCCCAGAGTATCTTTTTCCATCTTGAATTCAAAACGTGCGGCAAACTGTGCTCCTCTGAGGATTCGCAGCGGGTCTTCTTCTATCGCCTCCGGGAAGACAACCCGAATAATTCTCTTCTTGATATCCTTCACTCCACCATAGGGATCGATCAACTACCCGGAGGGTATTTCCCTGGCCATGGCGTTGATTGTGAAATCACGACGCCTTAGATCAGCTTCCACTGAAAGATCGGGATTATAAGCAACCTCAAAATCTTTATGCGCAGTGCCGGTCGATTTTTCGGGTCTTGGGATGGCGATATCGAAAGTGGAATCAGATCCCACCCCGGCAAATTTAAAAACCCCCAAAGATTTCCCCAC
>CBDVBL010000377.1:0-2822 GCA_965372205.1 uncultured bacterium | reverse complement strand
GACCGATACGCTTCGAGTAAATATATCCGTTTTGACGTTTATCCGGGGCGATATCGACGGGAATGGTGAAATTGAGCTTGCCGATGTCATATTGCTCATCGTTTTTTACAGGGGCGAGGCAGAGATTCCTGATCCTCAGGAACGAGCCGATGTCAACGGTGACGGGATCATAGGTGATCTTGCCGACCTTATTTATCTTATCGCCTATTACCGGGGGAACGGCGACCCGCCTCCTCCGCTGTTGCCTCCCGGTGGAGGAAGGTTAGGCGTAATTCCGAGAAATATCATGAATTTTGAAACAGGAAGGCAAAGGTAGGCAATGCGTAAGACGTGGGCGGTATTGTTCATGTTTCTTTTGTTTGCAAGCTCAAGTTCGCGGGCGATCGAATCAGGACGTTCGCCTACCGTACCCACCGATACTTACGAAATCAATTTCGGCCCGCTGATTGAGGCCATCCCGGGAGAGCCTGATCTCTTGATTCCGATAGGTATTTCCGTCAGTCAACCGACGATCGGTGTAAATTTAGTTCTATCCTACGATCCGAGTCTTTTGACACCCACGGTTGTGGCGCCCAATATGTTCTTCCAGAGTTTCGAAGTAGATCTTAGCTTTCTCGGCCGAATATACATAAATCTTCTTACAGACTTACCGCCTCCACCTCCGGTTCCGCCGATCGAGGGCGATACTGTTTTTGCCTGGATCTCGTGCGTTGTGACCTCGGAGGATCTGGGATATGATCTCCTCACCCATTTAACTTTCTACGAAGACCCGAATACTCCCTATCCCGATAACTCCCTTCTCCTGGAGGACGGGACCTGGATTGTTCCGCCGAATCTATCTTTAATCCGGGGTGATATTCTCATTATTCATCCCCTGTACGGCGATATCAATCTTAACGGCTACACTTACGAAATCGGTGATGCCGTGACTTTTCTGAATTACTTTATGGACCTGACCGAGTTCAACCGACGGCAATATGCCAACTCCGATTGCAACCGCGATGGCATCCAGGCCAGCATAGCGGACCTGGTTTACCTTCTGGCTATCGTGAGCGGGGATACTGTTCTTATGGCTCCCCCGCCGATGGCTGGAAATCAAGCCCTGAAAGGCGATTTTTATTCTGAAAGCCGTTTATCGAAAATGGTTGACATCCATGGCAGAGCTGATGTAGTCCTTCAGGGGACAGAGTTTATTGGAGGTGTTTATTTCGTCCTGGAATACAACCCGGAAATCGTTGAACCGATGGCCGTTTTGCTGGATAGTTCAGCGGCGCCGCTTCAACTGTCATGTGCAGCTTCCGAGGGTAAACTGATGATCGCTGTTTATGACTGGAATTCGGAGGGTTCGTATTTCTCCTCGGGTAGACTATTTTCAGTCATATATTCAGAGTCCGGCGGCTCCGGAGTCCAGCCGTTTCAAATTAGTAAAGCGGAGTTTTCGAACGATATGGGTCAGGCGATCGATATCGATCATAGGATTTTATATTCCGGCTTGACGCCTTTCACAGAGCAGCCTTCCGAATCTCACATTTCTGTGTCATGTTACCCTAATCCGTTTAACGGAGAGGTCTCGATCAGCTACAATCTGCCCTCGGACGGGGAGTATGATCTCATAGTATACGATATTCTGGGAAGAGAAGTGAGGCTTTTAGAGCATGGATTTTTTCTCTCCGGGCGGCGCAAGGCTTTATGGGACGGTGCAGACCGGCATCGTCAAAGTGTCGCCAGCGGGATCTATTTCGTGCGACTCCACGGTGAGGGCGCCAGCGCCAGCGTTAAAGTGTTCATGTTGAAATAATAATTTCTGTCGTTTGCAGCAGCAGATGGTCTACGTCGCTCATGGCTATTGTCATAGGCGACTTGCCATCGTCGGGAGAGGAGTAGAGATGAGGCGGCATTTTGAGGGGGGCCGTTGGCTCATATTCGTGACTGTCATTGCTATCTTGAGCATTACCGTGACGATATATGCAGATCCAGATTTCATGAATTTACCTGATGGAGGCAAATGCTTTGCTGACAGGTTCGTCGTTGTGGTAAAGCCCGGAACTCCGGCATTGATATTGGATTCGTTCGGTAACGGCTTCGCATCAACGGGGATATTCAGTCTTGATAACCTGTGTCGAGTAAACAGGATCGTCAGGATCGAGGAATGGTATCCTTATGAGGTAATCCATGAGGAAACTCGTGAACTGGTCAAGCGCATGTATATATTCTTCGTATCGGAGGGGATTGATATAGTCAACGCTTCTGAGAACTTTTCAGCCGACGCAAACGTAAAGATTGCCGAGCCATACAGGGTTCCCGAGCCGGTTCGCGTCCCGAATGATCCTTCCAGAGGGAGTCAATGGTTTCTGACCAAAATAGACGCTTACCAGGCCTGGGATGTCATATGGGGAGCTGAGACGGAGTACTCGATCATAGGTATCGTCGATACGGGCGTCTACTGGACCCATCCTGATATAAACCCGAATATGTGGGAGGGCATCGGCGAGGATATGTACAATTACGACGGTAACCCAACGGAGCCGTACCCTATCCATGGTACCCACGTAGCAGGATGCGCCTCCGAAGCCACGAATAACGGCATTGGCGGAGCCGGCATCGGCTGGTCTGCGCGCATCATGGCCGTTAAGGGGGCTGATAATAACGGCAATTTGACTCATGTATGGCAGGGCATTACATGGGCGGCCGACCACGGCGCCCATATAATAAACTGCTCCTGGGGCGGCGTTGGGTATAGCAGTTACGAATACAATATAATCAATCACGTTTATAGTTATCATGATGTTCTTGTCGTGGCCGCCGCCGGGAACGATGACTAC
>CBDVBL010000376.1:0-2825 GCA_965372205.1 uncultured bacterium | reverse complement strand
CTCGAAGAATGCCTCTTCCTCGAATTGAGGCGCGCCCTTTGACATAGAAAAATCCCTGCCGCCAGCCACCGGCATTGGCCGCCTTTCCTGCACTCTATGAACATCCCCCGCAACCAACTTCAACGAAGCCTCCTTATAGGTGACCCCGCTCTGATTGTCGATTGAAACCCAGCCCGATAGATCGAGGTTCTTATCGTCGCTATCCACCACCGCAACGTACTCTGCGTGCCAGTTCAAACCATCCGCCAGATAGCTGACCTCACAATCAGATTTCTGTTTCTTATCAGAATCCACAAGCCAGACCAGAGTTGGCTTTAGAATCAGCCCCTCCGGCAAAGAGCCGAAACGATAGTCCACAATTTCTTCGGCATTGGATATCGTTATCTCGCCCGATGACGTTCTCAGAATAACGTATTTCCCGTCGAAAGAGAGCAACTCCCCTCTATGCAGATCTCCGCCTTTTGTTACGACGCTGATTCCCCGGCCCAGAAACTTCTGCATTATTTTCTGAGTACTCACGAGATCGAATTGATAATTCTGTTCGAGAATTGAAATTCCCGTAGACTTCGGACTGATATGAACCGACGTTGGATCAATCCTGGCCGCGACATCATCGAATCTAACCTCGGCTATTCCTTTATGAAATTCCAGTGACCTGGTCTGCTTCACCAGACCGAAATTACCGTTATAGATGGTCAGCGCCACCTCGTCGGAATAACCCGCTGCGGCCCAGCAGAATACAATGGTCAATGTTAAGATTGCCCGTTTCATTTCACCTCCCGGTTAAGACGTTCATAATATTTTACGCTTTAACCGCCCCTATATTTCAACATATCTTAAATGATTATTCCGGGCAAGTATTTTTATTGGCCTTTTATGACTTTATGGAGGTTGATTAGCTCAGGTTCATTCCGTGGTCAACTTACCAGCCGGAAAGGGATTCGAGGTTTTTGTTAAGCCTGCCGATACTATCCTCGGCCTGTCTCTGCTTTACCTTTTCGCCGTCTATTACTTCCGCCGGCGCCCTGCCCAGGAAGTCATGGTTTGCCAGTTTCATTTTGATTTTCTCCAAAAACCGCTTCTGTTTCTCAAGCTCTTTTTCGAGCCTGTTTTTCTCGCTCTCGAGATCGATCAGGCCCTCCAGCGGTATGTAAATTTCGCCGCAGGGAACAACGGCCGATGCCGAAAGAGGCGGTTTTTTAATATCATCGCCTATGGTCAGGTTATCGATTCGCCCCAGCGTGAGTAACTGAGATTCCAGTTCTTTCAGTATCGCCGCGGCTTTCTCGTCCGATGTTTTTATGAGCACATCCGCTTTTTTACCGGGAGGAACATCCATTTCAGATCGGATATTTCTGATAGCGCTGATCATGGTCTGGACCAGCCCAAAATCTTTCTCCAGCTTGTCGTTTATGAACTTCAGAGCCGGCTCCGGCCAGCCCAGATCGTTTAGAAGCTGGCTGTTTTTTGTATTGGGAAGCAGATGATATATCTCCTCCGTAACAAACGGCATAAACGGATGAAGCAGCCGCAATATTTGAATCAAAACGAATCCGGATACCCTGCGAGCGAGATTCCTGGCCTCCTCCGATGCGTCTTTGGCCAACCGCGGCTTGATCATCTCCAGATACCAATCGCAGAAATCTTTCCAGATAAAATCATAGGCCGCTCTGGCGGCGGTGTTGAAGCGAAAACCGGAGAGATAATTATTCATCTGGCCGATCGTCTTTGCCAGGCGGGAGAGTATCCAGCTATCCGGTAAATCCAGCTCCTTCGATCCGGCATCTAATTCAGGTCCCGGCTCCTGTCCGTCGAAATTAGATATTACCAGCCGGGCGGCGTTCCATATCTTATTGGCGAAGTTGCGGCCCAGTTCGAAACTCTTCTCTGAAATATGCGGGTCCTGCCCCTCGGGGGTGGCCAGTACCAGAGAGATCCGCAGCGCGTCGGCGCCGAATTTATCGATTATCTCGATCGGATCGATGCCGTTCCCCTTCGATTTCGACATCTTCTCACCGTCGGTATCGCGCACCGTCCCATGAATATAAACATCCGAAAAAGGCAGCTTGCCGGTGAATTCGTAAGAGGACATAATCATCCGGGCGACCCAGAGATAAATTATCTCCGAGCCAGTGAAAAGAGATTTAGTCGGAAAGAACTTCTCCAGCTCGCCGGTCTTTTCCGGCCAGCCGAAGGTGGAGAAAGGCCAGAGCCACGACGAGAACCACGTATCCAGAACATCAGGATCCTGCTCGATCTTTGCAGATTTACATTTAATGCACGACTGGGGCTTTTCGCGAGCGACAGTTATCTCACCGCAATCCCTGCAATGATATGCCGGAATCCTATGTCCCCACCATAACTGCCTGGAGATACACCAATCCCGGATATTTTCAAGCCAGTAAAGATAGGTTTTGGACCAGTGGTCCGGGTGGAATTTGAGTTCGCCGCTTTTGGATGCTTCGATTGCGGGTTTTGCTAATGGTTCCATCTTGACGAACCATTGCAGGGAAAGGTATGGCTCGACAACCGTATCGCAGCGATAGCAGGTGGCCACCGAGAGCCTGTAATCTTCAATCTTTTCCAGATATCCCCTTTGCTTGAGCTCTTCCACCAGTTTTCTGCGAGCCTCGTAGCGATCGAAACCTGCATATTTCCCGGCGTTCTCGTTAAGGGTGCCGTCATCGTTGAGGATATTGACGGTGTCCAGCTCATGTCTTCCGCCTACATCGAAATCGTTTGCGTCGTGAGCCGGGGTGATCTTAACCGCACCCGTGCCAAACTCGACGTCGACATAATCATCGGCGATTATCGGAAGCTCGCGG
>CBDVBL010000375.1:0-2828 GCA_965372205.1 uncultured bacterium | reverse complement strand
ATATTGAGGATGCGTTTTCTTTCGATATCTCGAGCGACGCTCCGGACGGCCATTTGATACCATTTCAACTGGAGATAACCGGAACTGCTCTTGACACCTGGATAAGCAATTTCACAATACCGGTTCATGCACCTATACTGGAATTTGTTGAGGTTACAATCGACGATGCTGCGGGGAATGCAGATGGAATTCTGGATCCCGGTGAGAGCGCCGAGCTGGTGGTAACTCTCGCAAATAGCGGCTCCGGGCAGGCCAGCCTCGTGAACGGAGTGTTATCAGAAGATAATGTCTTCGTCACAGTCGATGATGCAGACGGCTTTTTCGGGGATCTTCTTCCCGATGGCGGGACCGGTGACAATGCAGGAGATGTTTTCGTGGTCTCTGTCAATGCGCAGTGCCCTGCCGGAGAACAAATAGCATTCCAGCTCGACATCAGCACAGATCTCGGCCATACGACCGATTTGTATTTCGATATCACCGTTGGTGGCCCACCCCAAATCCCGACGCTTTCGGAATGGAGCATGATCATAATGGGCCTGCTGCTGCTGGCCTTCGGGACCGTGGCTGTAATCCGCAGGCGGAGAGCCATCGCCTCTGAGGTTAATTGAGAGGTAACCTTTTATTCATAGCATCGCCTGATAGTCCTTTATCGGAGAATATCGAGGGCTTGCTTTAACATGTAGAATGGAATATATTTCCATTATAAGGAAGAAAGTATACTTGAATAAAGAAATACAAAGGAAATTCCAGTCTCTTTCGTTTCTGGTGGGCAACACACCTTTATTGGAGGTGAAATTCAAGCTGGGCGGAAAAGTACGCCGGGTTTTCGCCAAGGCAGAACACCTGAATATGACCGGCAGTATCAAGGACCGCATGGCATTGCATATTCTGGAGCGGGCTTATATCGAGGAACGTCTTTATACCGGTGACTCTATCGTGGAAGCCACCAGCGGCAATACCGGGATTTCCTTTGCCGCCATCGGTCGGGCTATTGGACATCCGGTAACGATTTTTATGCCGGATTGGATGAGCCGCGAGCGCGTCGATTTGATTCAAAGTCTGGGTGCGGAGATACGGCCTGTGACTCGTGAAGAAGGCGGGTTCGTAGGGAGCATAAGCATGGCCGAGGAAATGTCCGCCGAGAATGACAGATGTTTTCTGCCCAGTCAGTTTTCCAACAACGATAACATAGAGGCCCATTTCGAGACCACTGCGCCTGAACTCTGGTGGCAGCTTACCTACAATGGATTCACGCCGGATGCTTTTGTTGCAGGCGTAGGTACGGGCGGGACCATTATGGGTGTCGGTAAATTCATGCGAATGCGGCGCCCTGAGATAAAAATTCATCCCATGGAACCGGCCAACTCACCCACTTTATCCACGGGTAAAAAAGTTGGACAGCATCGAATCCAGGGAATCTCAGACGAATTTATCCCCGACATCATGGATCTCACTTCGCTCGATTCCATAGTGAGTGTTTACGACGGCGATGCCATCATCATGGCACAGATGCTGGCCCGTGACCTCGGATTGGCAGTGGGGATTTCCTCCGGGGCCAATTTCCTGGCTGCGATCATGGTGCAGGAGAAGATTTCCGATTCTGCGGTGGTGGCCACGGTCTTCCCCGATGACAACAAGAAATACTTAAGCACCGATCTTTTAAAAGAAGAGCCGCCCAGGCCTGATTATTTATCTACAAATATAGAGCTTCTGGACTACTCGGCGTTCAAACGCGTCTGTCACACCTGCTGCGATTTTGAGAATTGCACCGAGAGACTGGCTAACATTGAATCAATTTCCTCGCAAGATAACCGCTGATATCTCTCTAATAGTAAGATTGACATACAGATTGACTCGTCCTGGCCCGGACATTTAAGTCCTGATCCACCTATGAAACGGCCGCTCCGGGTATAGATAGAATGATGATTCAGGTGGAGAAATAATAGAGCGGAGGGCGAGGGACTCGAACCCCCATGGCCTTACGGCCGGCGGTTTTCAAGACCGCTGCCTTACCAATTAGGACTAGCCCTCCAGTCAAAACTTACAAAGCGGGTCCGGTATATTCCCGATACCCGCTTTTAACATACCCCGGATGCTCCAGACGGTCAAGTGTTTTAGATTTTCACTCCCGCCGCTTCGGAAAGTTTCCCGTTTTAACCGTACTCTATTTCAATATAAGCATCTTCTTTATCGAATTAAACTCGCCTGCCTTTAGCCTGTAGAAGTAAACGCCCGTAGACACCTCACTGCCGGAGCGGTTCCTGCTATCCCAGATAATCTCATAATACCCTGCATCCATCGGTTTATCTGCAAGAGTGACAACCTGCCGGCCCAGGATGTCGAAGATTTCCAGGTGGACAGTTGATTTTTCCGGCAGGCCGAATCTGATAGTGGTTGCCGGATTAAACGGGTTGGGATAATTCTGGTACAGGATATATTCATCCGGTAAAATAACTTCCAGATCCTCTATGCCGGTCGGGGTCATTCCCAGATAATACCGCAGAATGACCTCAAAATTAGAGCGCAGGTCGTCATGATCCCAGCGATACGATCTCCCTGCGATGAATACGAATTTACCTGAACCCGGAGGTTCTGCTATGAGCCCCGCGGCGTAATCCTCATAACCTTCTGCTGACGGCCGATAGAGCCGGGTCGTATTCGATCCTGTAATCGTTGCCCAATCACAATAATTCTGGTCGTCTATTCTATCTATATCCGTTAAGCTGTCCGCAACAGCGACCAAATCCCAGTAACTGGTGGGAGTTCTTGTCCAGCCGTCCGGATCAACACCGGCATAACCGGTGAGATCATCCCAGAACCAGTCCTCC